>DATBFI010000080.1:0-8998 GCA_036558585.1 Chitinophagaceae bacterium | reverse complement strand
TGCTTCACATGAATTAAGAACCCCGCTTGCAACAATGCTGTCGCAAACAGAATCAGCATTGCGTAAAGATTTAACACCCGTGGAAACAACCCGTGTATTGGAATCTTTAAGGGAAGATCAACAGGAAATGATTGATCTTACTAATTCCCTGCTTTTACTTTCACAATATGAGAATGTACATTATTCGTCTGCATGGCCTAAAGTAAGGATGGATGAATTAATATATGAATCAATTGCGGCTGCGCAAAAAATGTTTGAAGACATCAGCATCAATTTTGATTTTATCAAATACCCTGACAAGGAATCATATTTGTTCTTTCCAGGTAATGAAACGCTTTTGCGCTCTGCTTTTCGCAATCTTATAAAAAACGCGTACCTGTATTCAGATGACCGGCAGGTATTGATTACAATGGAGGCATATTCAAAAGATATATGCATCCATTTTGAAAATAGAGGTCGCACATTAAATGCAGAGGATAAAGAACGTTTATTTTTTCCTTTCTTTCGCGGTGAGAATGCGCAAAATAAAAAGGGGTTTGGCCTCGGCCTGTCAATTGTAAAAAGAATAGCGGAGTTACATAAAGGCTCAATAAATTATCAGGTTGTTGATCATGAAATTAATCATTTCACATTAATATTAGTTCGCCCATAATGATCAATTTTTATGTGCCAAAGTGTTTCTCATGGCTACAGTTTCATAGTTTGGAGGAATAAATTAATAAATACGAAACTTTTGAAACTCACGTTAATATTTATACGAGTAATTTAAAGGCTTCTTTCATAAGCGGCAACTATGAAGCGATATTTTTACGTGTTTTTTTTTGGAATAAATTTTCTGCTCGCAGGTTGTTCAAAACAATCGGCAAAAATTTCTCTTCCTGCGCTTACTGATTATTATCCTTTACAAACAGGACGTGTGCTTATCTATCGTCTTGATTCATCATTAATACCATTGTTCGGAACTGATTTGCAAATCAAAAGTTATCTTGCCAAAGACAGTATTGCAGATACAATAAGAGATAACCAGCAACGGCTTTCCTACCGGGTATACCGGTTTATTACGGACACGCTTAATGTTGAACCATGGGCGCCTATCGGCACCTATTACATTACACCTGCTGGTAATTCTGTTGAAGTTGTTGATGAAAATAATCTTCGTTTTATAAAATTGAAAGAACCGGTCAGGAATGATTTCCATTGGCAGGGCAATTCTTATATTGATACAAAAAGCGCCGGCTCAATATATCAGTATCTTGATGGCTGGAATTATGTTTATCAAAATGTTGATCAACCTTATACTGTTATAAAAGGCACGTTAGATAGTACGATCACTGTCCTTCAGCAGGATGAAACTTCACCACCAGGCCCTTTTGATCCTAATAATTTTCAGCAGCGTAATTATGCTATAGAAGTATATGCCCGCGGTATTGGATTAATTTACAAAGAATTTCTGCATTCAACATGGCAAACCACACCACCTCCCGCACATTTTGAAAATGACAGTTATGGAATTAAACTAAGATTGATTGACTATAAATGACCCGGAAATCCCGGGCAATTGCAAATAAAAAAAGTCGATCCGTAAAAAATTCCTTGTATAAATGAACAACGATTTAGATTTGACAATAAGATGTTGGCTTTGAAAACCATTTAAATGAGAGCATTAATTACGTTAGCGGCATTATTTTGTTTAGTATCCGACGGGTTTGCACAATATTCAGAATGGATTATTCAATTCACAGACAAAAATAATTCGCATTACAATACAGATAGCCCCACTGCATACCTTTCTCAAAAAGCAATCGCAAGAAGAATCAGGTATAATATTCCTATTGATAAAAAAGATCTGCCAGTTAATCCTGATTATATAAAACAGGTTCTTTCGAAAGGGAATATTACTTTTTTAAGTAAAAGCAAATGGCTAAACCAAATTTTAATTTATTGCACAGACTCGCTTGTCATTAATTCTATAAATAGTTTGCCTTTCGTAAAAGCGATGTTGCCCACAGGGCTGTTTACTCAACACAAGAACATTTACTATCAGCGCTTCAAAGAAAAAATCGAACCGCTTAATATTTCATCATCATTGGTAACAACAACTTTGGGCGATACCTTTAATTATGGCACATCATCAAATCAGATACATATTCATAACGGAGATTTTTTGCATAACAAAGGATTTACAGGAGACGGTATAACGATCGCTTTACTTGACGCTGGTTTTTATCACTATAAAGAATTAAGTGCATTTGACAGTATCCGGTTACAGAGCAAAGTATTGGGAGAAAAAGATTTTGTAGATAATGATAACAGCGTTGATGAAGATAATGCTCACGGGATGTATTGTTTAAGCACTATTGCTGCCAATATCCCCGGTACAATGGTAGGTACAGCACCGCATGCTGCATTCTGGTTATTACGAAGTGAAAATGCTGCGAGTGAATCGTTTGTTGAAGAACAGAACTGGGTAGTTGCTGCAGAATTTGCAGATAGTGCGGGAGCTGATATGATATCTTCTTCTTTAGGTTATTATTATTTTGATGATCCTTCTTTTAACCACGACTATAATGATATTTATGCAAATAGCACGGTAGTAAGCCAGAGCGCCGCAATCGCTGCACAAAAAGGAATGATCGTTACCAACAGCGCAGGTAATGAAGGAAATAGTCAATGGCATTATATTATATTCCCGGCAGATGCAGACAGTGTGTGTGCCGTTGGTGCGGTAGGTGGTGACGGACAAATAGCTTCATTCAGCAGTTATGGTTATCCGGGAAAAATAAAACCAAATATTGTTTCTGTGGGATTGAACACAATAATATTTGGCACCAACAATATTCCCGTTCTTGGCAGCGGCACATCATTTTCAAATCCAAATATCAACGGGCTTATTGCTTGCTTGTGGGAAGCATTTCCGGCTTATAACAATATGACTATCTTAAATGCTGTTTATGAAAGTTCGGACAGGTATAGTAATCCCGATAATCGTTATGGTTATGGTATACCAAATATGCAAAGGGCTTATGTTATTTTAAAAAAGAAACAGAATCTGGAATTATATGGTACTGAATGGCTGTTTGCAAGCCCTGATCCCTTTACTAATCGCATTGCCATAAAATTGATCGGGCAAATAAATGGAAGTGTGGGTCTTTCTTTGCAAGATCCTTCAGGCAACATTATTGATTCAATATTATTAACAACAGAACAGGAAGAAGTATACGATACGGCATTCATCAACCTGGATAATTTGCCGGGAGGGCAATATATTATTAAATATGCTGACAGCCTTATCACAAGAGCTATCCCTCTTATAAAGAATGGAATTGTACAAAGCGATTGGTTAACAGCGATACCTGTTCCGTTCACTTCGCAACTAACGATTTATGTAAAAGCTCCTGAAAATGGAAAAGTAAATCTTCGCTTAGTTAATGCTGCGGGGCAATTCATTGAAACAAAGGAGCTGAATGTTGCGCAAAATAATTTGTATACTATCAATTTTAAATCTGCATCTTCACTTGCAAGAGGAGTTTATTTTATTCAATACGTTGGCGGCCAAAAGAAGACGATTAAAGTAGTTAAATAGATTATTAATCTTACTTTGATTTTTTAATATTTTGTAACGAATCTGTACAAAGCATTTCTTCTTTTTAAACTTCTTAAAAAATTATTCAAAAATTCCAAATGTATTTGAACCTTCAGGTTTTAACCGACTCTGAATAAAGATCGTGAAGTTGTGGAAGATAATTTATACACTCCTAATTTAATAATATATATCACCATATTTCATCAGAAATTGGTATCAATAATGGAGAATGCTAATGAGCAGTCGACTATAAAACAAAAAACTCCACCGACATCGGTGGAGCTCTTTATGTGCATAGCAATCGAAGAGGCGTGTTAAATGGCTCTGTTATCGTTGCGAATGGAATAACGTTTAAAAATAGATAAATTTTTTAATCTACCAAGGGTGAGGCATTAAAAATTTCATCAGTTACACAATCCCTGTATTTTACAAAATTGTTTTTGAATAACCTGGCAAGTTCTTTGGCTTGTTTATCATAAGCCTCTTTGTTTGTCCAGGTGCTACGCGGGTTTAGTAAACTACCTGGTATGCCGGGACAAGTTTTAGGCATAAGTATGCCAAATACTTCATGCGGTTCAAACTCTGCATTATTAAGCGTTCCATTCAACGCGGCAGAAATCATAGCTCTCGTGTATCTGAGTTTTATTCTTGTTCCAACTCCATAGCCACCACCAATCCAGCCTGTATTTACCATCCATACATTCACACAACTTTCTTTCATTTTTTTACCAAGCATGTGGGCATAAAAACCCGGGTGCAATGGAATAAACGGTGCTCCAAAACATGCACTGAAAGTGGCTTTTGGCTCTGTTATTCCAGTTTCGGTTCCTGCTACTTTTGCAGTGTAACCACTTATAAATTGATACATGGCTTGTGCCGGAGTAAGTTTACTGATAGGGGGCAAAATTCCATACGCATCACATGCTAAAAAGAAAATATTTTTTGGTATACCCGCAACACCTGACTCCAGCGTATTGCTTATATAATGTAAAGGATAACTTACTCTTGTGTTTTCAGTAATTTTTTTGTTTGAAAAATCAATTTCATTAGATCCCCTAAAAAAACCAACATTTTCAACTAATGCCCCTTCTCTTATTGCGTTGTAAATTTCTGGCTCTTTATCTTCACTTAGATCAATACATTTTGCATAGCAGCCTCCCTCAAAGTTGAAGACAGAGTTATCGTTCCATCCATGTTCATCATCTCCAATTAATTTCCTGTTAGGGTCTGCACTCAAGGTGGTTTTACCGGTTCCGCTCAATCCAAAAAAGATGGCTACATCTCCACCCCTGCCAACATTCGCGCTGCAATGCATGCTCAGCACATTTCTGTCATGTGGTAATATATAATTTAATACAGTAAAAATCCCTTTCTTGATTTCACCGGTATAACCAGTGCCACCAATAAGAATGGTCTTATGACTAAAGGAAATAATGGCAAAATTGGGCTGCCGTATTCCGTCTGATTCGGGATCAGCTCTAAAGCCGGGAGCATGCATAACTGTCCATTCAGGAACAAAATTCTCTAATTGTTCTTCATCGGGACGAAGAAACATATTATATGCAAATAAGTTACTCCAGGGATTTTCATTAATAACACGAATATTTATGCGGTAATCGGGATGTGCACATGCGTAGCAATCGCGGACCCATATTTCTTGCTTACTGTTTAAATAGCTTAATAACTTTTTCTTTAGCTGATGAAAATATTTTTCTTCAATTGGCTGATTAAAATTGTTCCAATGAAGGGTATTTTCAGTTATAGCGTCTTTAACAATAAACTTGTCCTGTGGACATCGCCCTGTAAATTCACCGGTAGTTATGCATAAAGCGCCGGTACTGCAGATCACACCTTCCTGCTTTTGCACCGTTTGTTCAGTAAGTTCTTCAGGGTTTAACTGGTAGTGTATGATTCTGTTTCCAAGACCAGATTGTTTTAGCTTTTTTTGGGGTAAGTTTAATGAAGATACGGTCATAGTGAAATTTTTTAAGAAAGTAAAGATAATAATGAATACTTACTAATGTTAGTTTTTATTTATAAAAAATTGGACTTTCTTTAGTTAATAGGGCAATTCCTTAAACGTTTTTTAATTTAGAAAAAAAGAAACTGGAAATCTTGAATAATTTTTAAAGACCTCTTTGAAAAAATAAAATTTAGTGACCCGGTGTTACAGTTATAAAAGAAGTGATTCTCAATAAATTGTTAAGTCGATGAGTTTTTGTTTTCTCGCGTATGTAATTCATTCATAAATTTCATCCGGTAATAAAAAAGGAAATCATGAAAAAAATTTTAGCCGCATTTGCGCTCTCCTTGTTTATGAGACATGCTATAGCACAGGAAACTAAACCAGTTCAAAGAACAATTTCTGTTAATGGGTCTTCGGAAATTGAAATAGTGCCCGACGAAATATATGTTCAGGTCGATCTTCGCGAGTACAATAAAAAAAATGGAGATAAGGTTGACATAAACACAATTAAAAATAATTTTCTAGCAGCTTGTAAGAGTATTGGCCTTACTGATAAAGATGTAACTGTTCAAAGCTACCAGGGTTATGATAACAATTATTGGTGGATGAAAAAAAAGAAAAAAGAAAATCCCGACTTAAAGGCAAGCATCAGTTATTCGATTAAAGTAAGTAAGGTTGATATGCTTGATGCGCTTGTAGATAAAATGGATGATGAAGCCACACAAAATTTTTTTATTGCAAAAACATCCTACAGCAAAATGGATGAGCTAAAGAAAGATTTAAAGATTGCTGCAGTAAAGGCAGCGCGTGAAAAAGCAGTCTATCTTTCTGAAGCAATTGGTGAGCATATTGGTGAAGCAATTACTATCAATGATCCTACAGAAGTTAATCCTCCGCCAAGACCTTATTATGCAAATGCAATGATGAAAGCTGAACGTGAAGAAGATAGTACCGCTCCTCCAATGGATGTCGATTTCAAGAAAATAAAAATACAGTATGAAGTAAATGTTGTTTTTGCTTTGAAATAAGTTTTGATTTGTGCGATCTTTTGTATTTCATGGCATCGATCCTTGTGTCACTCCCTTGTACGTTCAGATCTTTATTGATCAGGTGAGCTGCAAAGTCGGAAAGTTCAGTATTGCAATTCAATAACTGTTATTCCGGCTTTCAGCTTTTGTGAACATCATCAGCTGTTAGAACAGGTATTTCTTTACAAATGATGTTTTTTATCAGCAATAATATTTTCCAATGTCCATTCAACCCCGTGATTAAAAGGGTGCAGGCGCTTATCACAAGGTTCTTTCAAACAAATCGGGCACGAAGGTTCGAGGCATGCATCAGTATGTACGAACATTTCTATAGCATCCCCAAATTCTCTTTTAATCAAATTGATCAATGCTTCCACTTCAGCATGCGCTTCTACAACATTCATGTACCAGGGTACAGTTAAATGACAATCAATATGCAACACACTGCCATACTTTATTACGCGCAAATTATGCAAATCAATCCAGTTGGGTTTTCGGTTGGCATTTAAAACTTTTACCATTTGCTGAAGCAACACCATATCTGCTTCATCCATTATGCCGGCAAGGGACTTACGAATTATTTTATAGCCACTATAAATTACAACAGCACCCATAATAAATGCTACCACTTTGTCTAACCAAAATAGTCCTGTAAACAGCATTGCCACTAAAGCAGCTATAATGATGAGTGTTGAAAGTGTGTCAATCTGCAAGTGTTTGCCACTTGACTGCAATGCAAGCGAGTTATTTTGTTTGCCTTTTTTCAGGCATATAAAGCCTGCAACAAAATTTAAAACGGCAGTGGCTGCTACTATATATAAACCATCATCTAATTGCTGCAAGGGTTTTTTATCTATAATATTTTGAAACGTTTCATAAAGTATAAGAAGGCCGGCAGCAATGATCAAACCTCCTTCTGCAGCAGCAGAAATAAATTCTGCTTTGCCATGCCCATAAGGATGTTCAATATCCTTTGGTTTGGCGGCCACATATAAACTATATAAACCAATAAAACCTGCAAGCACATTTACAATGCTTTCCAACGCGTCAGTGAGGACTGCAAGAGAATTTGTAAGATAGTACGCGATAATTTTTGCAACAAACAATACAATGGATAATAAAGTTATCCATTGTTGTACGCGAAAATTTTGTCTGGCTGTTTGCAAGAAAATTATTTATTTGTTTGATTAGCTGATGCAAATTAATAAATCCGCGCCTTGGGGGAAGTTGTGTAAACAACCCGAGTGAATTTTCAACATGTTAAGGCAAGCTTTTATGCTTTGTAGGCTAGCATTGCTTTAATATTATAGAGTGCACAAAGTCTAAGCTGTTTCTAATGTCTTATAATCATCAGGTAATGGTTGCTCTGAAAGGAGTTCTTTCAAATCGGTTAGGAAAATTTGTTGGTTTTATTTTTTGGCGGGGCGCAGCAGATTGATAATGAACCTGCTTTTCCGGTAGTTTTATAAACTCTCAGCGGTAGAATTGGAGTCATTTTTCATAATTTTTATTCTATAGTGAAGAGTTAAGAATATGGTATCAGATCAGCTTTTGTCAAAATTTCTTCTTCTGAATAGCCGGAAATAAAATTCTTTATTAAATAACTGGGAATCACGCATCGCTTTGTAAGTAAGAAAAATTCCGATTGGGATAAGTATCAATGTTGAAAGCCACATGCCTTCGAATACACTTGTAACACCTTGCTTCGCAAACTTCTCTCCAAACGTATTAAGCATATTAAATAACACGAAAAAGGCGATAGCAAATATTAAAGGTGTGCCAAGCCCGCCTTTTCTAATGATGGAGCCCAGCGGTGCACCAATCATAAACAAAACAATACAGGCAGCGGAGAGTGCAATTTTTCTATGCCATTCCACCCAGTGTTTTCTTACCATTTGCACTTTCGAATAGTAATCATTTGACAAAAGCTCTATCGTACTTTTTGAATTGTTGATAATAGAAAGGGAGCGATCGAATACAACTGTTTTGAGGGAATCCGGAATAACATCATCAAATGATTTTACCTTTTTTAAAGTTATTTTTTGGACTGGCGGCCAACTGCTATCAGCGTATTTGATAAAAGCAACATAAGGATTTAATTCTCTTTTTGTTCGTTTATAAAAGGTTGCATTCACGTCTCCTAAGGAATCAATAGCTTTTTTAAGCTGTGGAAGACTGAGCATTTTAGCATCATACTTAAAAAGGCTATCTTCAGTTCTGTTAAGCTTGAAGGTGCTTAAATCAAATTCTTTTTTGTAAGTTTTAAACCCCAATCTTATATACTGAGTATTAGTAGTAAAATGGCTTCCGTCTTCCTGGTAATTCCAGCCATTATGTAATTCAAATTCAAGGAAACGCTGATCGGGAGTAATGCGCATGATACCGCTTTCGGCAACCATAAAATTATCCTGGAGATTGTAG
>DATBFI010000079.1:0-4633 GCA_036558585.1 Chitinophagaceae bacterium | reverse complement strand
CAGAGTTTCTTGATGAATGTAAACGACATAATATTTTGCTTGCAATAGGTACTGCTGCAATTCCTTTTAATATAGATTTTACATTAGACACGCTTCACATCCGTCACTATTTCGCGGCTATTGTAAGTGCTGATGATGTATCAGCAAGCAAACCTGATCCTGAAACATTTACAAAAGCTGCACGGCAACTGCATATTGATTTTAATAATTGTATTGTTTTTGAAGATGCGCCAAAAGGTGTGGAAGCGGCAATGAATGCAGGAATGAAATCAGTAGTGATTACCACAATGCATTTGGAAAAGGAATTTACGCACTACAATAATATTCTCTTTTTTATTACAGATTACACTGATGACAGGTTGAAAGCGCTGCTGACCTTATAGTTTAGCTTGTTTATCGTTTATAGCTTATAGTTTGTCGTTATTCTTTTGCTTTTGTTGCTTGTTGCCTGGTTCTTGTTCCCTGGATCTTTTCTTCATTATGGATTATGTAAAAGAATATAAAAGTTTCATAAACAGTTACTACGTGGGCGACGGCATTCGTATGACCGCAGGCATAGCATTGCCCGCTATTGTGCTTAGTTATTTTCATTTACTGGCAGCGGGCATCGTTGTATCGCTTGGTGCAATGTGTGCAAGCATGCCTGATACCCCGGGTCCTATCCATCATCGGCGTAACGCCATGCTAACTGGTGTCTGTGTTGTTTCTATCGTTGCTTTGATAACTGGATTTACTTCTGCATATCCTGTTTTACTTGGCTTACTTATTTTCATTTTTTGTTTCTTTTTTTCCATGCTCGGCGTTTACGGAGCAAGAGCAAATTCAATTGGGGTATCTGCATTAATAGTAATGGTATTAAATATTGACAGGCCACAACATGGCGAAGATATTTTATTAGATGCTGTCTTTGTGTGTGCTGGTGGAATATGGTATATGTTATTAAGTTTATTACTGTACAATATTCGCCCCTATAAATTAGTACAACAGGCATTGGGTGATTGCATTCTTGCTACTTCTGATTACCTGCGTGTAAGGGCTTCCTTTTATGATAACCAGATTAACTATGAAAATATCTACAGGCAAATGCTTGAGAAGCAAATTGAAGTTCATGAAACTCAAAACCTTGTACGGGAGCTTTTATTTAAGAGCAGGGATATTGTAAAAGAATCAACCAACACAGGAAGAACACTTGTAATGATATTTCTCGACATAGTGGATCTTTTTGAAAGAGCTATGACGTCTTACCAGGATTACAAGGCCCTGCATCATTATTTTGACGGGACAGATATTCTTCTGCGGTTCAAACAACTGATACTGGAACTTTCGAAAGAGCTTGATGAAATTGGTCTCGCAGTTAAAAGCGGAAGGACTTCTGCGGAAACAAATTCACTGCGTTTGCAGGTTAAAGAAATGCTCGGATATTTTGAAGATTTCAGGGACAAAAAAAGGACTGTGGAAAATATAGAAAGTTTTATAAACCTGCGTCATATACTCAATAGCATCCAGGATGTCGCAGACCGCATATATACCTTACATCAGTATACCACTTATAATAAAAAGATCAGCAAAAAATTTATCTCTCATCTCGAATACTCCAGGTTCATTTCTCAGCAGAATTATGATCCTAAAGTTTTAAAAGATAATCTCTCCTTAAAATCCAATACGTTCAGACATGCATTGCGATTGAGCATTGCTACAATTGCAGGATATGTTATTTCCAGGCTGTTCTTATTAGGCCATAGCTACTGGATATTGTTAACCATTATTGTAATTCTAAAACCGGCATATAGCCTTACAAAAAAAAGAAATTACGAGCGTCTTCTGGGCACTCTCGGGGGAGCCACAATTGGTTTTATTATCTTATATTTTGTCCAGGATAAAACAGCGCTGTTTGTCATCATGCTTTTGTTAATGATTGGCACATACAGTTTTTTACGAATGAATTATATGATCGCTGTGATCCTGATGACACCATATATCCTGGTGCTCCTGCACCTGGTGAGCAGCAGTAATTTTCAGACTATTTTAGGTGATCGTGTTATTGATACGATTATTGGCTCTGCCATTGCTTTTCTCGCAAACTTTTTGCTGATACCGGTATGGGAGCACATACAGATAAAACGATATATGGTACAGTCTGTTGAAGACTGCATAAATTATTTTATTGACATTTCGGGGGCATTCAGCGGAAAAACTTTCATGATCACGCAATACAAACTCAGCCGTAAGAATGCGTTTGTGTCTCTGGCTAATTTGTCCGATGCTTTTACCCGTATGCTTTCTGAACCAAAGAGAAAACAAAAAAACAGTAAACTCATCCACCAGTTTGTTGTGCTGAACCACATGCTTATTTCGCATATTGCAACACTATCGTACTACGTGAAACCGTTGTCAGATAAATATCGCTCTGATGATTTTATTCCGGTTATCAACTATACAGTGACCCAACTGAAGAATGCAAAAAGAATATTGAATGCAGAAGTTGCAGACAAAGAATCAAATCCAAAACCAAAAGATCAAACACTTGACAGGCGTGTGGATGCCCTGATGGATAAAAGACGTGAAGAATTACAAAATGGTTTTATAGATACAGAAACAAGAAAGACTTTATCTGAATTTAAATCTGTTGTCGACCAGTTTAATTTCATCGTAAAAATTGCAACGGACATTAAGAAGATATGCATTCAAATGGACCAGGAAGAATGAATTGCATAAGTCCGGGATGTTCCTGCAAAAGCAAGTATTGTAAACAGGATTACGGAATATTATCTTTGTTAAAAGTTCCCCATGGAAAACAGTGGATTGCTTTTTATACCTGATATCAGCGGCTTTACAAAATTTGTAAACGAAACTGAGATTGAACATAGTCGCATCATCATTGAGGAATTACTCGAAAATATTATTAATTCCAACCAGATCGGTTTAACTATTTCTGAAATAGAAGGTGATGCAGTTTTATTTTACAGGTTTGGAAAGACACCTTCAATTGAAGAAATCTGCAGCCAGGTAGAACACATGTTTTGTAATTTCCATAAAAAAATAAAAAATTATGAGGCCCGGCGGGTTTGCCAATGCAGTGCCTGTGCCAGCGCCATTAATCTCAGTTTGAAAGTGATCACACATTATGGGCAATTTTCTACTTACAATGTAAAAGACTTTAGTAAACTTATCGGCAAAGATGTGATTGTTGCACATCAATTGTTGAAAAATAATATTGATCTTCATGAGTATTGGTTAGTTACAAGTGATTTATACAAAACAAAACAACAAGTCAGGAATTTGCCCGAATGGATAAATTGGCTGGAGGGTAATAAACAAACGGAGAATGGGGAAATAATGTTCCATTATTCTATGCTTACCCCACTAAAACAAAATGTGGAACCCGATGCGATACCTGAATTTGGTTTGGGAGAAAATAAAACAATGGCAATCAGCATCAGCAAGACGATTGATGCAGACCTGATGACAGTTTTCAAAACTATGGGAGATTTTTCTCTCAGGCCCAAATGGCAGGAAGGAGTAAGAGACATCGACCAAATAAGTCATCCCATTTACCATATCGGGCTCAGGTATCGTTGCATTTCAGATAAAGGTGCAGAAAATGTATATGTTAGTTCTTTTACACAAAGAGCTGATGTGATCTCTTTAAGCGAAACTAATGAAGAAAAAACCGGGTCTCTCTATGTTACATTAAAGCCGGTAACAGGCAATAACACCTTAATCACTTTTGAATATTATATCAGGAAAAATCTTTTTTCGCAAATGAACTTCGCTCTCTTTATGAAAACTAAGTTTGAAAAAAGTTTCAAAAGATCACTTGATAATCTTGAATTACTAATTAAAGAAAGAAAAGGATGATTTAAGAGACGACCTTAGACCGCTGAACTCAATTGCAAGATTTTATTGTCAATGTGTTGATATGATATGTGGCTAAAAATGAATTAATTTTTTGCAGCACCTCTGTCTATATTCCTGCCAACCAGATATCCTGCAACAGCTCCTGCTAATGCACCTACAGCCATCCATAAAAAGCTGGACTGGCTTGCCAAGGCACCCATCACCAGCCCAAAGACAGCAATGAGAAAGGTTGCAATAGGCGTGGCTTTGCGTTTTGTTTTTGCTGCAACAGGACGATGATGTGGTTGATGTGACTGATGTTTATGTCTGTGTCTGCTGTGGGGCATATTTTTTTTGTAAAAGTTACTAAGTAAAAATGAAATGTATAAACAGCAGGTACAAAAATCGGAAATCTTCAATTGGGTTAAATCTTCTTATGTTTCCATTTATCGCTTCGTAAATACAAAAGTGAAGGAATTAAAATGCATAACCAGTAAACCCACTCAGCCGTCCAGCCAATCACAATAGAGAGCTGCAGGTGTTCGAGTATGAGATAAACATATCCGCAGTAAATACAAATAGCGAACAGTTCGATCACAAGATTTACTTTAGTGTTCCCGGTGCCAATAACTGCATTGAGCCAAATAGTTGCACACGACATAAAAAGCATTGCTATTGACACAACTCGTACAACCGGTATAGCTTCGGTTATAAAATCATTGCCTTGTTTATATATATGTAAAAACAGGGCTGGCGTAATGTTCAGCAATAAAAATATAAAGCATGAAAATCCGAA
>DATBFI010000078.1:0-5431 GCA_036558585.1 Chitinophagaceae bacterium | reverse complement strand
ATTTTCGTGTAAATGAAAGAGCTTTTCAATTAATGGAACAAGTGAGTGGTCGCGCAGGAAGAAAAGACAATACCGGCAAAGTGATGATACAGGTGACCAATACCTATCATCCGGTTTTAAAGTTTGTGGAGGAACACAGCTTTAAAAATTTATATGATCATGAAATAGATAATCGCAAACAATTTTTTTATCCTCCGTTCTCGCGCCTCATTCAAATTACATTCAGGCACAAGTTGAGCAATATTGCCGAAGAAGCGGCTAACCTTATGATGCAAGGCTTGAAAACAAATTATGCCAATTATATTTCAGGCCCGGCCGAACCTGTTGTAAACAGAATTCGCAATCAATATTTACGAGAATTACTTATTAAACTTCCGAGAGATGCACATTTCATTCAGCAATGCAAAAAAGCAGTGCAACAGCAAACAGTAATTATTCAATCAAATAAAAGATACAGGTCGGTTGATATTGTTATAGATGTAGACCCGGTTTAAGTGTGTATCAGCCAGGCAAATTGCAACTGCTGTTTGAGATTGCATATTTTCTTAGGTTTGCGTGTATGCAAATCCTGGAAAATATTTCATTGAAACCGTGCAATACTTTTGGAATAAATGCAAAAGCAAAATACTTCTCCACTTTTTCATCTGTGGATGAATTGGAAGGCTTGCTCCAAATGATAAACAACAAACGACAAACGATAAACAATAAATTTATTCTTGGCGGAGGAAGTAACGTTCTGTTCACAAAAGATTTTGATGGTATTGTTTTAAAAAATGAATTAAAGGGGATTGAACTCATAAAAGAGGATGAAAATCACTATTATGTAAAAGCAGCAGGAGGGGAGAACTGGCATCAATTTGTACAACATTGTATTCGTCATAATTATGCTGGTGTTGAAAATCTTAGTTTAATTCCTGGCAATGTTGGTGCGTCGCCCATGCAGAATATTGGTGCCTATGGTGTTGAAATAAAAGAAGTGTTCGAACAGTTGGAAGCTTATCATCTGCAAGACAAAAAAATCAGCACGTTCAGTGTGAACGATTGTGAATTTGGGTATCGTGAAAGTGTGTTCAAAAGAAAATATAAAGGGGAGTTTGTAATACTTAATGTTACCTTTCGTTTGAGAAAGCGGCCTGTATTTCATACATCTTATGGACAGCTTAAACATGAGCTTGACAAAATGGATGTAAAAGAACTTTCCATACAAGCAATTTCGCAAGCAGTGATTAATATACGCAGCAGCAAACTCCCTGATCCGAAGATAATTGGTAACGCAGGCAGCTTTTTTAAAAATCCTGAAATTGAAAATTCGAAATTTGAAATATTAAAGAAGAAATTTCCATTAATTGTCGGGTATCCATTGTTTAATAACAAAACAAAACTCGCTGCCGGATGGCTTATAGAACAGTGCGGTCCGAATAATTCTGTAAGCTGGAAAGGTTATCGGGAAGGTGACGCAGGTTGCCACGCAAAACAGGCATTAGTACTGGTAAACTATGGAAATGCAAAAGGAAATGATATTTATGCTTTGTCAGAAAAAATTAAGCAGAGTGTAAAAAATAAATTCGGCATTGAGTTAGAAAGAGAAGTGAACATTGTTTGAAACTGTAATGAATTATGATTAATATAAAAGCTATAGTCGACTAATAAAATACAAAACCTGGAAATTTAAAATTCATTTCAATCATACATTTAAATCAGCGGTTATAAATGAAAGAGCATAAAATCGGCCTCATTATGAACGGTGTTACAGGAAGAATGGGCACGAACCAACACCTCATGCGATCGATTGCACAAATTATAAAGCAGGGCGGTGTGTATGTAAGTGCTGGTGAAACAATAATGCCTGATCCAGTGCTTGTTGGTCGTGATGAAAATAAATTACAAAGGCTTTGCGCAATGTCCGGTGTAAATAAGATGAGCACAAATTTAGATGAAGTACTTGCTGATCCTCATAATATTATTTATTTCGATGCGCAGGTAACAGGTAAACGTGCGGAGGCAGTTGAGAAAGCTGCGAATGCGGGCAAATGTATCTATTGTGAAAAACCAATTGCAACTGATACGAGTCAGGCGATGGAGTTGTATAAATTATGTAAAGACAAAGGTGTAAAAAATGGAGTGGTGCAGGATAAGCTTTGGTTGCCAGGCATTTTGAAATTGAAGCGGCTTCTTCAACAAAATTTTTTTGGCAGGCTACTTTCGGTTAGGGGAGAATTTGGCTATTGGGTTTTTGAGGGGCATTCAATTCCTGCGCAAAGACCTTCATGGAATTATAGAAAAGAAGATGACGGCGGAATTATTGTTGACATGCTTTGTCACTGGCGCTACCTGCTCGACAATGTTTTTGGAAAAGTGAGAGCTGTTTCATGTATTGGGGCGACACATATTCCCGAAAGGGTTGATGAGCAGGGAAAGTCGTATAAATGCACAGCGGATGACGCCGCCTATGCAACATTCGAATTGGAAAGTGGTATCATTGCTCATTTTAATTCTTCATGGACTGTAAGAGTGCGCCGCGATGATCTGTTGACATTACAGGTTGATGGCACCCAAGGCTCTGCTGTGGCGGGTTTGCGTGAATGTTATATTCAGCATTATGGGAATACTCCCAAACCCGTTTGGAATCCTGACGTTCCACAAACGATTAATTTTTTTGACGGCTGGTCAAAAGTTCCTGAGCAGGAGAATTATGAAAACGCATTCAAAGCGCAGTGGGAATTATTTTTAAAACATGTTGTAACGAACGAACCTTTTCCCTGGGATCTTTACGAAGGTGCAAAGGGTGTGCAGCTTGCGGAAAAAGGGTTGGAGAGCTGGAACAAAAGATGCTGGGTTGATGTTCCTGAACTTTAAAATCGTTATTTGAAAAATGAGAAGAATAGCATTCATCACAGGAGGAAGCAGGGGTATTGGTCTTGGTATTGCTAAGGAACTTGCGCAAAATAATTTTGATCTTGCCATTAATGGAACACGCACTGAAGATGAAGTAAAAAATATTTTACAAAAATTAAAAGATTTTGGGGTTGATGTTGTCTACTGCAGGGGAAATATTTCTTCATCGGATGATCGCAGGAATATGTTGCAGCGTGTAAAAGATTACTTTGGAAAACTTCACATACTCGTGAACAATGCCGGTATTGCACCGAAAGAACGCAAAGATATTCTTGAAGCTACCGAAGAAAGTTTTGATGAGTTGCTCTCTGTAAATTTAAAAGGCCCGTATTTTTTAATGCAGCACACCGCAAACTGGATGATAGAGCAAAAGAGGAATGACGCAGCATTTAAGGGCTGTATTATTAACATCACTTCTGTTTCTGCTACGGCAGCCTCTGTGAATCGCGGCGAGTATTGTATTTCAAAAGCAGGTTTGAGTATGGCCACACAATTATTTGCCGTGCGGCTGGGAGAATTTGATATTCCTGTTTTCGAAGTGCGGCCAGGAATAATTCATACAGATATGACATCAGCGGTTACAGAAAAGTATGATAAAATGATCGAAGCAGGATTGTGTTTGCAAAAACGCTGGGGCGAGCCTGAAGATGTTGGAAAAGTTGTTGTATCACTTGCGAAAGGTGACTTTATGTATTCGACGGGGCAAGTCTTTATGGTTGATGGGGGACTAACAGTTTCGCGATTTTAAAATCTCTGTCTCCTCAGGGGAAATTATCGAAATGGTTTTTAAAAGTAAGGAATGACAAACATTGATGCCCAATAAGCTGTTGATATTCTCGCAGGGCAAATGGAAGTGATAAATCGGATTTGTTAATCTTATCCTCATTTAACTGGTGCGCTCATCACTAAAAAAGGTGCAATAATCAGGCATTATAAACAAAATGAAATTTTAAAAATAAATAGTCCCTTCAGGGATCCAGGGCATGATAATTGACGAAATAAAAAACTTCTCACACAAAATCCACGATAGTGTAATCGCCAACCGCAGACACTTACACGCAAACCCTGAGCTCTCCTTTCAGGAATACAAAACATGCGAGTTTGTAAAAACCAGGCTTGATGAAATGAACATTCGGTGGCAATGTATGGCACAAACCGGAATTGTTGCATTGATAAAAGGCGACGAACCATCAAACAAAGTAATTGCATTACGGGCCGACATAGACGCTTTACCCATCACGGAAGCAAACAACCTCGATTATACATCTGCAAACACAGGTGTAATGCATGCATGCGGGCATGATGCACATACCGCTTCTCTTTTAGGAACAGCATATATTTTGCAATCACTCAAAAACAAATTTGGCGGAACAATTAAACTTATCTTTCAACCCGGCGAAGAAACGCTTCCCGGCGGCGCAAGCCTTATGATCAAAGAAGGTGTTTTACAAAATCCAAAACCCGGTGCAATTATTGGTCAGCATGTATTTCCATCACTTGATACGGGAAAGATCGCGATTCGCCAGGGAAAGTTCATGGCATCAACGGATTCAATTTTTGTAACGGTTCGCGGCAAGGGGGGACATGGTGCGCAGCCACACCAGAATATCGATCCTGTCATTATCACTGCGCACATACTTGTGGCGATGCAACAGATCGTAAGCCGTTTCAGCGATCCTACTACACCTTCGGTTTTATCGTTTGGAAAACTTGTTGCAAATGGTGCCTTCAATATCATTCCGGATGAAGTATATATCGAAGGTACTTTTCGTACGGTAGATGAAAACTGGCGCATGGAAGCACACACACTCATGAAACAAATGGCTGAGGGAATTGCAGCTAGCATGGGTGGAAATTGTGTGTTTAATATTGTTTACGGTTACCCGTACCTGGTAAATGAAGAAAGGCTCACAGAACAGGTGCGCAGTTATGCTGAAAAATATCTTGGAAAGGAAAATGTAATAGAAACCGAAATATGGATGGCTGCAGAAGATTTTGCTTCATATTCGCAGGTTGCCAATGGCTGTTTTTACCTGCTTGGTGCTGGTAATAAAGAAAAAGGAATTACTTCTTCCTTACATACACCCCGTTTCAATATTGATGAAGACGCTCTTGCAATAAGCACCGGCTTAATGGCATATATCGCATTACGACAATTGGGAGTTAATGAATAGAAATGAAAAAAATTTTTAGTCGGAATACAACCACACATCATAAGCACCATGTTATATTATTTGCAATCAGAGATAAGCGTCCATAAAATTGCTATGAATGATTACAGCAGGGTGCCCGCAAAGATCATTGAAAGTATCGACAGCCTGGTTTGTCTTAATGTACCCAAGGTACACTAACGATTTTTGAAAACTTAGAACAAACCAACAAAGGCTTTAAAAGATCTATGACACTCCTCTTTCGGTTATAAATACATACAACCAAACTATCAACAGCATAAAACGAGACCAGAAAGTTCGCTACACGCTTACGCACAATACAAAAACCTGAAATTGTGCTCATTAGAAATTATTTGTGCCTTAAA
>DATBFI010000077.1:0-2945 GCA_036558585.1 Chitinophagaceae bacterium | reverse complement strand
TTATCGTCAATTGCACCATGGTAAACAAGTTTCGAATTTTTATCAAACAAAAAACATTCGGGAGTGCGATCGGCCCCAAAAATATCCGCAAGTTCATTATTCTTGTCTACCGCATAAGACCAGTTATAACCCTGTTCCTTTGCATAAGACTGCATTTCTTCAAAGGAATCGCCCTCATTACGGTAGGCTTCATTTGAATTGAGTAAGATCACACCAATATTATTTTGTAAGGCATAGTTGCATATCTCGTTAGTGCGGCTTTGGTTGCGCATTACATAGGGACAGGTATTACAACTGAACATAACAAGAAGACCATTTGGTTTCATCATTGCTTTCATGGTAACTTCCTTGCCTGAAATATCTTTTAATTTAAGATCAGGCCTGGGTAAAGAACCTCCTATTTCAAGACCTGAATTCCCGGTTGTAAAGGCAAAGAATGTAGTGGCTGCCAGTGTAACAGCGTATAATACCTTTTTCATAGTTAACGTTTTTTGTAAAGTTCAAAATAAAATCCATTCTTCTCTTACCGCTCTTTTTAAATTATGCTGTTGGTACGTTAAAATTTTATAAAGGTTTTATTCGATTCCCAAAAAATTATTTGGCAAGTTCAATAAAAAGATAGAGCAACATGAAACAGTTGCGGCAACATAAGTCAAACCATTATCACTTTTTATTTTGCGCCATATCTTGATGAGCGGCAAAGAGATTATTCGTAGTTGAAAAGATCATTATCCATAGAATACCTGATCGCCTTTACGGCCCTGTTAGATATATCAGGTACTTCATTACTTCCATTAGTCATTGCTAATGTAGTTCCATCTTCTCTGAGCTTAAATGAATATTGCTCCTTTACAATGCCATTAGAGGAAAATTTCACATCAAAAAAGGTATTGCCATTCGGATAAGTACACCGTGTAACTGAAACTTCTGACTCAGAAACTTTACGACCATTCATAAAATATAATTTTGATTTTAAATAAAAATACATTGAATTCTTACCGGTAATTAAAAATTTTATTGAACGGTAACTCCAACTTTTTGTTCTGTGCTGTTGTCCTATTGAGAAAATTTACTGAGTCTTTATAATCGATTCCACGCAACAGAAATATTCCTTGATTATTGCAGGTGCTTGCCTTTACCAACCTGGCTTCTTCTTTATCCTGGTGGTGATAAACAAAATAATTTTGGTTCATCTTCCGGTTACTGTACATACGTGTGCAATTAGAGAGGCTGCCCTTTGGAGCAGCCTCTACTGTTACCTGTTTCACAAATCAAGTACTAACTAACGGGGACCGATATAAGTAAGCGTATCGTATATTTCCTGGTTTGGCCTTCCTATCTGCATCATAAGATATGCAGCATAGATAGTTCTTGTTGCAGGATCATAACGGCTGTCTGTAACAGCAGGATTTAATGCAAATGCTCTTCCCCTGCCATCATCCGGTGCAAGATTTTTCACATCAACCAATTTATCTGTATGCGGATCAAAAATGTACTGCGGGGCTGTGGCACCAAAGCTGAGCACATTACCATCCGGATCAAAAGCATTTTGTGCATTTCCGGTTTCTTGTGTTAATATTGTAACGCTGCTAACTCCCGAGGTAACCATTGATACGGGAGTTGGCCATGTAAATGTTTGCCCGTCAGCAATATCAAAATCAGCCCAGCCTACAGTTTTCATGGTTAAATTATAATTTCCATCATACTTGTTCTTTATAGCAATCGCTACAATACCATTGCTGAGGTTGCCGCTGAGTGCATAACCGGGTTCCTGTATAGCACTTAATTTAAATCCAACAGCCCAGTCTGCCCCCAAAAAACTTGAAGGCTTGAATTTTAGTTTAAGGAAACCTGTGTGCTGCCCTTTTGGTATTGTTACAACACCTCCGTCTTCTACGGTATAGAATGCAGAAGGATCTCCGTAAGCCGTTCCGTTTGCCGTATTATAATCATTTACCCAACTTTGATCCAGCACTAATGTTACATGCAAGTCCTCAGGGGCGGCATCATGTGTTGCAAGATTTACAGGTATAAGATCCACTACAGTGTCGGTAGGTGAATTATCATAAGATACAACAAGAAAATTACTTACATCGCCTGCGGTTAATTTTATCTCAACAACCTTAGCCGCTGGACCATTTGAATGAACAGATTGAATGAGACCGTCATCATAATCCTTGTCTTTTAGGCAACCTGCAAGGCTTGTGGCTAATACAACAGCTAATATGGCTGATGTTATCTTATATATTTTCATATTAGTTTTCATTTTTAGTAGTAAGTTTTTATTAAGGTTCCCAGAAAATTTTTGTTGTAAACTGGTTAATCGGTCCAACTGCACTTACACTTTCATTATTGGTAGTGTACTCACTTTGCGGATATAATAAACGTAACGGTAATTCATTAGAAAGTTTTGCCGGATTATTTGATATAAAACCGGGTGGAAGAAAATGCAATCTTCTCTGATCTGCCCATGCTTCGCGTGGGTCTATACAGGTAAGCGCTATATATTTCTGCAATACAACAAATTTTGCCTTCTCATCTGCAGTCGTTCCTGCATTATCCCAGTTTGCGATGTCTGTATTAGCAATATAATCTGCAGCTTGTGCTTCTGCATCTTCTACACCAAGCCACACAAATGATTCTGTAATAGCCGCTTCAAAAGCTGCCCTTGCATCGCCTGGTATCCAGCCTCTTGCAATTGCTTCTGCCTGGAAAAACATGCTTTCAAATGAGGGAATTAACCATTGATCCTGCTCAGGACTGGTGGCAATGCCCGGACCGAAATAAGAAGCCTGTGCCTGAAAAGGATTACCCGTTTGCAATCCATAATCGCAACCGACAAAAAAACCATTAACAGTTGTAAAAAATCTCTCAACTCTTGGATCATTGGTAGATAACAGAATGTTCAAAATATAATTATTGGGTGCCCAGCCACCGGCAGCTGC
>DATBFI010000076.1:0-22697 GCA_036558585.1 Chitinophagaceae bacterium | reverse complement strand
ATCAACCTTGTTTCTAAATTCCCACCAGTGATTGTGCAAACCAAATTGCAGTCCGTTCGATCTTGCAAAATGATTGGCTTCGTTATAAATGTCCACAAGTTGTTTTGTGCCTTCAAGTGTGCTATAGCGCTTGTCTTCAGGCCATCCATGCCAGACCATTTTTTTGCAATCAAAAGTTTCTGCTACTTCCAGCATAACATTTTTTTTGTTGCCTAACGGTAGCTCGATGTGTGCAGATGATACGGTCAATCCTGCATCTTTCAAATATTTACCTGCTTGTTTTACAGAAATGTTCTCTGGCCAAAAAGCTGTTTCTACTCCTTCAAATCCAAATTCTGCTACTCTGCGTAAAGTATCTGCAATATTCGTCTCAATTTGATTGCGCACGGTATAAAGTTGTAATCCAATTTTGGCGGGTTCCGCTGATAAAACTTTAGCACTAAGGTTCTGCCAGGGAAATATAGACGCACTTAATAAGCTAAGGCCGGTTATGTTCAAAAACTCCCTTCTACCCATTTCATGTACCGGTTTTTGTAGTTTCTTTTGATACATATACTTGAATTTTACGAAGCAGTCCTTTATGCAGCGCATGTATATCAATAAAATTAAACTTTTTGAATTTATTGTACCGCTATGATTTTGAAATGTGATTTTATTCCGCGTACACTCCCTTTTTCAGATCTAAATGCTTCTCAAATCGGTTATCCTATTAAAAAATCTATAGGAATAATTATTATCTGCCAGTTAATAATTCTCTCCTGCCAGTTACTAATTGCTTCAAAATTTTCATTTAAGTGAGGCATTTCTTTGCACCTCATTTTAAAAACAATAAAAAATTAAAATCAAAAACAATGAAAAAAATCCTCAAAACTTTTATGGCTGCAGCAGTTACTGCGGTCGTATTAATTCACAGCGCAAGTGCGCAATTAGCAGTACGTGGTTCATTAGGAAGTGATGTACCAGGTTTGTCAACCTTTAACGGAGATGAGCAAAAGGATAAAAATGCTTTAAGTGGTATTCACCCCCGTGCAGTAAAGGATTTCGAAAAATCCTTCAAAAGCATAACCGATGAGAATTGGTCCAAATTAAGTGATGGTTATATCGCCAGTTTTACAGCAGACTCAATTAAAACAAGGGTGGCCTATAATCGAAATGGCCGGTGGCAATATACGATGCTTTATTATGGCGAGAAGAAATTGCCTCTTGAAGTAAGAAGCGCGGTAAAAAGCGTTTATTATGACTACGACATTTTGAACGTGGCAGAAATTTATCTTGACAACCAACCCTTATACATGATCACTATACAGGATGAAACTCATTTGAAGACAATCGGAGTTTACGACGGCGACATGCAGGTAATACAAGAGTATCAAAGAGGTTAAGCAAACAACCCTATTCCCGTTGCCGCCAGCTTTCTCTAAAAGAATGTTTCAAATTATTTCTAAAAATGTGAAAATAAAAAAAATGAAAGCTCATCAGCAAATAAAAATAACCATGAACAGTAACCAGTTTGGTTTTGAAAAAAACAAGCAACAAATCATTCCGTGGTTACACAGCATAATACCGGTGATACTGCGGGAACAAAAAGTAATAACAGAGGAAATCTTCCTGCACACAATGAAGCAGCACACAAATGTTTGCCTTAACTGATTAAATATCTACCCGGCTTTTAGTTGAAACATGTATAAATAAAATTGACCTTGAGTTTCTTGCGAAGACCGTTTATAGCTCCTACGTGAATACCTTTCTTATAGGTGCTGAAGATTATTAGTGATCTCATTCAAAAACATAGTTCCGTGGCCTCACAAATATTTTACAACTGCGATTAGCGAGATAGCCGATGGAAAAAAATTAGTGACCGGTAGGAAATTCCACATTTGGTAAAGCTGCCCGAATTTGAATTTTGCGACGCAAAAAAATAAAAACCTGTCTAAATAATGCGAGAAATATTTTTTATACTACGTATTACAAACGTTCTTCTTTTTTCGTCATTATTTTTTAGTCACGTATCTGCTCAAACTAATATTAAAGGACTAATTAAAGATTCGGGTGGCAAAGCTGTGCAGTATGCTAATGTGCTTTTATTGAAATCATTAGATTCTTCTTTAGCAAAAGGAACTGTTTCTGATTCATCAGGCAAATATCTTTTTGAAAATGTTGAAAAGGGCAAATATTATATAACGGCATCCCTTACAGGATTGGAACTGTCGTTTACAAAAACATTTGAGATCATAGCAGATAAACCCGAAGTAGACCAGGGCATTCTTTACCTGAGGAACACGAATCCTCAGTTAAAAGATGTAACTGTAACCGCTAAAAAGCCAATGTTTGAGCAAAAGATTGACAGGATAATTATTAACGTGAAAAATGGTATTACGAATGCCGGAGGTACTGCCCTGGATGTGTTGGAAAAATCACCCGGGGTAACTGTTAACAGGCAGAGCGGCAGCATGGCTATCAATGGTAAAAGCGGCATTGGTATAATGATAAACGGGAAAATAAACTATATGCCGATGGATGCAGTGGTTCAACTGTTAGAAAGTATAAGTGCAGGCAATGTTGAAAAAATTGAAATAATAACTACGCCTCCGTCTAAATATGACGCAGCAGGTAACGGTGGTTATATAAATGTTGTACTCATCAATAATCCCTATGCGGGATTCAACGGTTCTTATTTTCTTACTGCAGGTTATGGTAACAGGGAGTTAGGAGCTGCCGGCGGTAATTTTAATTACAGGAGCGCTAAAATAAATGTGTACGGCAATTATTCCTTTAATTATACCCACTGCATTCAGCCAAGCACAGGATTTACGCAGCTAACAAAGGAAGGAAATTTAATCACGAATTCTTCTTTCTCGGACCGTGATGCCAAAACACAGTTACAAAACGGAAGAATTGGCATAGATTACCAGTTAGATACTGCAACTATCATCGGTGCTTTGGTGAGTGGATATGTTCGCCGCTGGTCAATGACTGCTGACAATGGAGTAACTATCAGTCAAAACAATATACCCGATACCACTATAAATACTGTTAATGAAGAAATTAACCAGTGGCAGAATATAATGGCGAATCTCAATTTTCAACATACATACAAACCCGGTAGTACACTTTTTTTGGATGCAAATTATATCTACTATAAAGATGACAATCCAAATACCTATTCCAATAGTTACTATAATAATTTAAAAGAGTTTCTTTATCGCGAGGATCTAAAAAGCGGGAAGGTCACACCAATTAATTTATGGGTTTTTTCATCTGATTATACGTCTAAGTTAGGAGACAAAATAAGCATGGAAGGAGGTGGAAAAATTTCTTTAGCGAAATTCAATAATGATGTGCATGTAGATAAATTAAGCCAGGGCACCTGGGTTCCTGAAGCCGGTCTTTCTGCAAACTATTTTTTGAAAGAAAATATTGCAGCTGCTTATGCTTCATTTACGATGAACCCAAACAATAAATTAATGCTGAGAGCCGGTTTGCGCTATGAATACACAACCTCCAATTTAGGCACAACAAAAACTGCCAATATTGTCAACAGAAAATACGGAGAATTATTCCCGACTTTTTATATTTCCCAAAAGTTTGATAAAGACAACAGCATCAATTTTTCTTACAGCAGGCGTATTACCCGTCCTGCTTTTAATGACCTTGCTCCTTTTACCATTTTCTTTGATCCGAAAACTTTTTATTCAGGAAACCCTGCGCTGCAGCCTGCGATCGCAAATACTGTACAGGCAGGCTATACTTATAAAAATTACAATCTCACGTTAAGCTATACACGTGAAAATAATACAATTGAAAATTTTTACTTTAAGACTCAAAGTATAGATACAATAACTAACACTGTTTATCTTTCTGCAAGCAATTTCAAATACGAGCAATACCTCAACGCAAGTATTTCGCTGCCATTCACTGTAACCAAATGGTGGAGCATGCAAAATAATATTAACGGTAACTGGCGACAGGTAAATACAACATATGCTGATGAACCTGTTCAATTGCAGATATTTAATTACAGCTTTAATTCAACGCAACGTTTTGTTTTGCCTAAAGATTTCGCTGTTGAAATAACCGGATTTTATTCTTCTCCCGCTTATTTTGGCACGTTGAAACGTAAATCCATTTACCAGGTTGATGCAGGGATACAAAAGAAATTTGGCAATAAAAAAGATATTTTAAGTTTCACAGGATATGATATGTTCAACTCTGGAAATGACTGGAGGTTAGTTGAAAAATTGCCCATCAAAGATGCAGTCGTAAGCAGGAATTTTAATTTATCAACGGTTGCTTTTAAACTTACATATACACACAATTTTGGTAACAAGTCTTTAAAGACCGGAAGAGAACGATCAACAGGCGCTGAAGATGAAATAAAAAGGGTACAAAACTGAGTAGTGATTGGTCGTGCGCAGTGTTAACATACATTCTTGCAACTTTACCCATAGTATGTTATCAAATAGAAACAGAACAGGCATTACAGGGTATTTCGAACAAGAGGAAAATTTATATCTTTCCATTCACTCATATTTATCCTTGCATTTTTGTTTTATCAAAATAATTCAACTGCATCAATTTCCTTCATTATCGTTGTTCTTTTATTGAGAATTCCTGTTATAAGAAAATCGAACCGGGGTTCAATTAACGGATGCATCTTTAGCATGCGTCCTCATGCCTTCCTATATTTACACAAATATTTTTATGAAATACCTAATCGTTTTGTTTTTGGCATTCATAGTATTTAATACCTATGATTGTACAAAAAATGAAACTGCAATTGTGACAATACCAGAAAGTGACACAACTTCGTTAAAAGATATAGCACCGTTTAAAGTAGGTGCTTCAATAGTTGTACCGCTTTTACAAAATGATTCCTTATATAGGAACACGGCGCTCCGACAATACAATACTATTACTCCCGCAAACACTTTAAAATGGTATATAGCACATCCTTCGGAAAATGTTTTTGATTTTTCAGGTGGTGATTATATAGCAGATTTTTGCGCATCAACAGCCAAACGTATGCATGGGCATTGTTTAATCTGGTATCATGACAATCCTGCCTGGCTGAATAATTTTAGCGGTGATTCTTTAGCATGGGAAAATCTTTTTAAAACACATATACAAACGGTAGTAACACACTATAAAGGAAAGGCAACAAGCTGGGATGTGGTGAATGAAGCATTTAATGATGATGGCACACTGCGCATAAATGATATCAACCATTCAAACAGTTATGATGATGGCAGCATTTGGGCAAGACATTTAGGACAGGATTATGTTGCACGTGCATTTGTATACGCACATGAAGCCGATCCATCGGCATTATTATTTTATAATGATTATGGCGAGGAATGGAATAATAAAAAAACAGACTCTATTATTGCCATGATTAATAATTTTAAAGCAAGAGGCGTTCCAATAAATGGTCTCGGTCTTCAAATGCATACCAATATAAAAGCTTCGGCAGAAGGCATAAAAAAAGCATTTCAAAAAGCTGCAGCTACGGGTTTGCTTATTCATGTTTCAGAACTTGATGTTGGAGTAAATCCTTCGAACGATCCATCAATCAATTTCTCTGATGCTCTCGCCCAGAAACAGGCAAACGAGTATGCTTTTATTGTACAGCAATATAAACAGCTTATTCCTCCTGGGCAACAATACGGAATTACAACATGGGATGTAGGTGATGCCGACAGTTGGCTGGTTACAGAACTTAAGCGCAGAGACTGGCCCTTACTGTTTGATAGCAATTATGCGAAAAAACCGGCTTATTTCAGCTTTAGAAATGCACTGGTAAATTAGTTATCTCAATTATTGTTTATTTTGAACATCATTCTTCATTTATTTTTTTATATCTCTTGGATGATTTTAAAATTTCCCCCTGGTGTTCTAATTTCAATCATTCTGTAGCCAGGTTTCGGATTGATTGAGTTGTAAAGTCAGATACGATCTAAATTATCAATGTGCTTGAAATTCCAATGTTGCAAGTGCTATGTGGCAAGCATCCTTTAAGCAACGTACAAAAATTTGCTAAATGATTTTACCAGGTATATAAAAACCAGATAACAAGCAAGTAAAAGGGTCGAAAATAAAACCGTTAGAATTATGCATTTTGTGGACGTCCAAAGAACAACACATAGCCATCAGCATCCTGGACTTCAAATCCCAGCAAACCATCATCACCATCATCGTCGTCCCGGAGCGGTTTAAAAAACTCGACATTGCGCGACGAAAATTCCGCCGCCAGTGCATCAGGATCCGGGACGTGAAGGTAAGCGTCCCAGCGGGCAATGCCTTTCCTGATATCTCGTGTGTAGTTTGGCACTGGATCGACACCAATGTCCTTCAGGATGATCATCGCGGTGTCCCGCCGGACAATACCGAAAAAAATGTCATCCTCACTGGGCCCTTGAAACGTGATGTCGAACCCGAGGCGGTCGCGGTAAAACGACAGCGCCACGGGAACATTCTTTACGATGAAGAATGGCGCAATGCCGGAAATTTCTGCTTTAGCCATGTGAGTTCCCTTTTGAAATTAGTAAAGTGTTAAATAGTATTTCGTGCAACGAACGATATTTGTGATGGCAGGCTTTCAACTTTTATCAGGGAGAAGTACATTGTTATAAGATAACACCTTTTTTATTTTTTTACCTAACAGTTAGATTTGTAGTCAGACACGTAGTCTTCCCTTGATACAAAAGAAAGTAACCTAAATAATAATTTATAATTCTTTGATCTTAATATTTCGAAACCAGAGCTTACCGTTTTCTGTACCCTGGAAAGCAATATGCCCTTTTCGGAAAGTGCCGAAGTTGGGCATATCCTTAAATTTACTATTCGCAATTAATTCTTTCCAGTGGTCATCCCACAAATGGGTATCTATCACTTTATGGCCGTTCTGAAATAACTGGAGATGCCCTTTATCTGCTTTGATCTCGTATTCATTCCATGTGCCGCTGGGCTTTAGCCATTCAGAATCCACAGCAATCAGATCATAAAGCGTTCCTGCCCGGTTCATCTTATGTTCGTGGTCAGGGCCACAAACCAAATCATCTATTTGCATTTCAGGGCCCGTTACCCATGTGTCTTTATACTCTGGTGACTCATGTACATAAAACATGATACCGCTATTAGCACAGGTATCCATCTTAAATTCTACTTTCAGGTCAAAATTTTCAAACTCCTTATCTGTTACGATATCAATATAATCTTCGTAAGGACTTTGATCGTTTTTGTTCAAAAAGATTGTTCCGTTCTCAACCTGCCATCCTTTTGCAGGCTTATCTTGCAAATAAGAATGCCAGCCTTGCAGATCTTTCCCGTTGAAAAGCAAGTGCCAGCCCTCCTGTTTTTCTTTTTCAGTAAGCATATTTGACTGTTGGGCACTTGCCGTAATAAAATTGAAGAACCCTGCAATAAACAGGATTCTCAGCGAGAGAAAGTTTTTATTCATGGGTATACATTTTATTTTCTGATACTGCAGCAGTGTCAGGTGAATTAGGTTCATCAAGAGCTGATGAATGTAGTGAACTAAGTTAAAAAACTATTGCAACTTTTTTCTTTTTTAATTGCGCAAAATGACCTGCCCAATTTTGTTTGCAAACCAGGGCAGGCAAAATCAAAATTCAAAAAGCATACAGACCGTTCATGAGTTATCTAAAACATGAACCTCGTTTACATCGTGCAAGGCCAGGCGTCCTCAGCAGTCAAAACAAGCTTATTAATCTTTTACCCATTATTCCTGCAATAAATTTTTAAAGAAGGGAAGCAATTCTTTTGCAAGAACGGCATGATCTGCTACACTTGGATGACCTGTACATCCACCGGCCTGCATAGGTAAAAAGAAATACAATGCAACCGGTTGATCCGCCGGGTATAATGCATCCACATGTTCTTTAACAGCAGTAAGACAATTTTGCAAAAGTGTTCGCTCATTTCCGTGTATCATAGGGCTGCTGAGTAAAGCAATGATTGTTTTTGGATATTTTGATTTTATAAGCCGAACAAACGATATATAATCTTTTACAAACCTGGCGCTGTCAAAAGGTGCCCTTGGATGAACACCGTCACCATGGCTCATATCGTTAGTGCCTAATGCAATGCTTACTATTTTTGGCGAATAGGTTTTGAAATTCCAAAGCATTGTATCTTCCAAATGAAAAGTTTCCTTTTCATATACTTCTGGCATACCCGGCCCATCCATATTCCAGGTGCGGTAAATACCAATTCCGCTTACGCTGCTCAAAATATAGTTTACATTTAATTCCCTGGCCACTCTTGGTCCATAAGCATAATAAGCGTTGTGCTGATCATGATAAACACCAGCGCCGCAGGGAACTTCAGAAGTGTCAGCAGCCGCGCCACACGTTATACTGTTACCAATAAATTCTATTAACGGAGCATTTGACGGCTTTATCACCTTTAAATTTTTGCCTGTTATTTTTTGAATGTCGATTGCTCCTGTGTGCGCTTCCGTGGCTTTATAAATCCGGGCAGTGTGCGGTCCATCATTATCAGACGTTATTTTAACTTGCTGTTCCGAACCACCCATTATTTTGAGTCGTTTTTTATAAACACCATCTAATTCATACTGCAAATAATTATGCCCCGAGGGATCGTTGATGGATGAATATATTATGCATTCTTTACCATTGAAACTAAAACCAAAATGTACAGCTGAGCTGATAAGTTCAAGGTTGTGCTGCTGATCGATAAAATCTCTCCCATAAGGCTTTAATGCTGTTGCAGGTAGTACAGTATCGCCTGTCGCAATATTTTTCCCGGAAGAAACACAACTTAAACAAAGCAGGCAAAATGAAACTATCACGTAAATATTTTTGCACTTTATCGCCATGCGAATACAACAAATTCACGTAAAGCCAATGTTATTACACTTGTTTAGCTATTTAGACTATGTCGAGGCTACTATGCGGTTTGAGAAGCCTTGCGTATTGCAACATTCCTTATACTACCAAACCTGGTAAATTTCCCGTGAGCCTGTAAGGTACATATCTGTGTACCCTTTCATTTTTTCCTTCATCTTTTCCATTTCTTCGGCGTTTTGCTGATATTTCTCCCAACTCTGTTCATAAGCAGTCAGGTTTTCATATTTGCTTACCATTACTACTTTGTTGTACTGGCCCGTCACATCAGTCATAATGTTAACCAGCTCGTTATTACCCGCCATTACTTCTTTAAACAGTTTTGCCATTTTGGAAGCGTTACCGGGCTTACAGATAAAAATGTCATGAACAATGATCATCTTGAAATGTTTTATTAGGTTATCAAAATCTTCTAAAAGAGAAAGCAAAAAATAAAGCTATCAAAAATAAAATAAGTTACTCTTTTTATCTCTTTATAAATTCTTAGGGGATTAGGATACTTTAACCTGAACTGCTTCACCTTGTCCAAAGGAGTGAGTTTTGAACTTTATTTCTGAACTGATTACTCGCTTTGGATGATGCAAAATTAATTTTCGAAGCAGAATGCATGGCCCTGGCACGGCAAAACGCGCGGAAGCGAGTTTGCGCCATACACCTTGATTGAACTTTGTACTACTGTGGCTTCAGCTATATGTCCTTGATCGTAAAAAAAAGTAAAAAAAACGAGGCTTCTATAAATTCAAGCACTTCACAGTATCTTTAATTACTTCAAACATGCTTTGTTTGTAAACTATTTTTTTATTAATGAAAAAAAATCCCATTACGTTCTCCAACAGCAATATGAATGAAAAAATTGCAGGTTTATGTAACCATATTAAAAGCAACGAAACGATACTAAAATCAAAAAAAGCGACTGCAGGTTTTGATGGATTTATTGATACCATCGTAAGAGTTATTAAAACGAAGCAGGATGAAAAAGCATCAATTTTATTTAGTACAATAAAAGAATTCGGAGAATATATAATTGAAAAACAGGGATCAAGTTTTAGTCTTGAAACAGAAGAACCAAACAATAAGCCTGGAGGCAATATGCCTCTTATGTCAAATACTCTTGGGAGGTTGGGCGTTCATGTAAATTGTATAGGAGCATTAGGCTATCCGCACATGCATCCTGTTTTTAAAAATCTTTCTTCTAATTGTAGTCTGCACAGCTTTGCTGATCCGGGAACCAGCACCGCATTTGAATTTAATGATGGTAAAATATTTCTTGCTCAAATGGGAGCGCTTAACACCCTTGGATGGGATAAAATAAAAGAAATAATTGGTCTTGACACTTTGATCAGTCTTTACAGCGAAAGTGACCTGTTGTGCATTGTTAACTGGAGTGAAATAGATGCTTCAACAGATATATGGAAAGGACTTTTAAGAGATGTATTTCCGAAATATACCATACCCGTTGAAAAGCAGATAGCATTTTTTGATTTGTCCGATTGCTCTAAACGAAGCAATGAATCTGTATCTGAGGCATTAATGCTGTTAAAAGAATTTGCACGTTCTATGAAGGTGGTGCTTGGTCTAAATAAAAATGAAGCGCGGCTTATTTATAAAGTTCTGTACCAGGAAAATGCAGGTGAAGACTTAAAGCAACCCGGAGAAAAAATTTTTGAAAGACTCGCAATTGAAACATTAGTACTTCACTCGTCTAAGGAGGCCATTGCTTTTAGTAAAAATAACGTGTTTTCCTGCAAAAGTTTTTTTATCGGGAATCCTGTAATATCCACTGGTGCAGGTGATAATTTTAATGCCGGGTTCTGTACAGCTCAATTACTGCAATCAGACCTTGAATCGTCTCTTATTTTTGCTAACGCAGTTTCAGGATTTTATGTAAAAACAGGGACAAGCCCGCAATTAGCCGATGTAATAAAATTTTTGGAAGAGTGCATATGCAAATAAATGAAGCAAACAGGTTAAGGATACTTTACTTCCTCGTATTTTGCTGTACTGCCTCCTGGCTGCCTATTCTTGCAGATTATTTGAAAGGACAAGGTTTAACCGGCATACAAATAGGAACTATTCTAAGCGTTACGCCTTTGATGATGTTTTTAGTGCAGCCATTTTATGGAATGCTTGCCGATCGTTTGGGATATAAAAAATGTCTTTTATTATCTTCCTTTCTTGCTTCAGTAAGTTATGCTTGCTATCTTTTTCATGGAGGCTTCGCATATATATTTATCATTACTGTGTTCATGGCTCTTTTCTATAATACGTTACAGCCTATCCTCGATAGCCTTTCACTAAGACTGGCACAAAGCAATCCAAAATTTTCCTATGGTACCTTGCGCATTGCGGGTGCAGCGGGCTGGGCATTCACAGGTATCATTTTAGGACATTATATTGATAAAATAAATCTATCAGTAATTTTTGTTTTTGCTGCGATAAGTATGTTGCTCACTTTTATTTTTTCATTTTCAATAAAACCGGATAATGAAGAAGAGACATCGGTAGATACTCAATCATTCAAAAACGTGGGGGAAGTGTTTCGAAATAAAACTTTAATTTTTCTGTTGATATCGGTATTTCTTATTTCAGCAGGAGCAACAACTATCTGGAACTTCTATTCCATTTATATGAAAGAAAATGGAGCATCGGCTTCGCTTGTCGGTTTTGGCCTTTCTTTCCAGGGGCTGTGTGAATTGCCATTGTTTTATTTTTCTGCAAAAATCATCCGGAGGTTTGGCATGAAGACAACTTTACTCATCACCGTTTTTGCTACTGCATTCCGGCTGTTGTTGTACAGCGTTGTAAAAAATCCGCAGGCTGCTGTTTTTATAGAAGTATTGCATGGCGTATCATGGTCTTTATTTTGGGTGGTTTGCGTGGAGTATGTAAATATGCTTGTAAAGGAAGACTGGAGAGCAACAGGGCAATCGCTTTTATATGCGTCATACTATGGGGCCGGCGCAATTGTTGGAAATTTCTGGACCGGATTTTTATACGATACCAAAATGAGAATCGCAGAAATCTTTTTGCTAAATGCAGGTATAGTTTCTGTGGTAGCATTGTTCATTTTGATTTTTATGAAAAACAAAAAATTGCAGTATACACTGGATTGATGCCATTTAAGAATGGTAATTGTTCTCATCGACTGTTATAGCCGGGAGTGTAAAGGGTTTATACGCAAGAGCGCGGCGTGGCTATCTTTATTGCGCTCACTCATAAGATTGCCAACAGCTCTCAATGCGTTGTTGAGTCATGTTCCTTAGGCGAAGTGATTTTTCGGGAGTAATTTTATTTTTATTTGTCTCAAGAATTCACCATAGGTGAATTGTGATACAAGATTTAAAAATCATTCTAAAGAGTTTCTTACTTATCAAATAATTTCTGTGTATAAGCTTATTATAATACTTTATCTCGTATGCTTTGGTCTATATATTTTGTTTTCACGGCAGCCGGATTATTTTGATGGTGTCACCACTAAAGGAATTATTCATTTTGCAAAAGACAGCGTAACCGGGAATCCATATCCTGCGGCAGTTTATTGGATGAACAAAATAAGCTATTCTGTTAATGCTGCGTACCTGTTCAAAACTTATAAAGAAGGTGAACAGGTAAATATTATTTATGAGGCATCGCAGCCTGAAAAAGCTACTGTATATAGCGTATGGGGGTATTGGTTCAAGTGGAATGAAATTCTTTTTTCGCTGGTTTTATTGATAGGCATGTTCCAGGTAGCGGTAGCCATTACGAAAAATCCTGTACCGGAATCCTTGATTGAGCAACTGGAAAGCAAATCGCGGGTGAAAAGAAAATATAAGCGCTGATTTTTTTTTACATCCAGTTAGCGCGTCGAAGTATGGATATATTTTTGCGGTCATTTATTATTTTATGAGAACTATAGGTTTGCTGATCGTGTCAAATATTTTTATGACCATAGCCTGGTACTGGCATTTAAGGGAAACAAATATTCCTTTATGGAAAGCGATCTTGATAAGTTGGGGTATTGCCTTTTTTGAATATTGCCTGACCGTTCCCGCAAACCGGCTCGGGTATACTACCGGTTGGACTGGTTTCCAGTTAAAGATTGTGCAGGAAATTATCACCGTTATCGTTTTCAGCGTGTTTGCGGTCCTATATTTAAAAGAACCGCTTCAGTGGAAGTATTTTATAAGTTTTATATTTTTATTAGGTGCAGTTTATTTTGCGTTTAAAAAATAAAAAACAAGGGCATCACGCATATAGCAATGACGCCCCGTTTTAACCCTGCTGCAAGTTTATACTGATAAGTATTTTTCCATTTTTTCTGATGCCGGCCTTATATTCTTCGTTAAGCGTCTCAAGGTTTTTAATTTCCTGTCTTTTCCGTCAGTACGTATAAGAGACGACTACTTTTTTAAAAGGTTTAAAAAGAAAATAAAAATTATTTCAGCATCACTGTTGCAATCTTCGGGCATATATGTACGCAGAACACACATGAGCCCTTTTTGCTATTATTATTTTTTATTACTTATTTTTTATACAGGCAGCATAAATATGTAATGTGGCATCTTGAAAAATGGTTCTGGGCTAACCTATACTTTTATATTTACTTGACCGCATAAAGCGAACAAGTTTGGGTAACGAGGCAGCATTTCTATGCTGCTTTTGTTTGATGGAGTTTTTACATTTATCTAAAACGATCTGTTCTTATTTTCAAAGGCAAACCATAAATCAAAGCGGCATATCCATCTAAGAGAAGCTATTTCCACCTGGTAGAATCTTTGCCACGAACATATCTTAAAAAACATATAGAACACTGGCCTGGTTAAATATTTGTAGGGGTTATTTATGTTTTTTATAAGCATGAGAGTGGAGCTCATGCAGGGACGGACTTGGTTTCTACTAAGTCCTTTTTTTATTTTAAACCAGGTTTTATAAAAGGGCAATTCAAAAAGAAGAAAAATCAAAATGCTGAGAGCATTGCAATTTTTCCATTGGCACCAGCAAGAAAAACTTTATTTCCTTTTTTAGCTTTCCGGCATACATGGAAATTTTGCCCGGAAATTAATTCCCAATTCATACCGCCATCATTAGAAATGTCAACGCCGCTTGTGCCGCATGTTATCAGCTTGTCTTTTGTAATATACTCTACGCAACTTCGATAACCGTGAGGTGGAGTTTGAGGCTTTTTAAAAGCAGCTTCTCTTTTCTGATAATTGAATGCTGTAATTACGCAATTTTTGTCTGTTAAAGTATCATGTGTAAAATCACCGCCGACAATAATGGCTTTATTACCATCAATTGCGATTGAATTTGCCCCCGTAAATTCTTCTCCCTGGCGTATAGGCAGCTCAAAAGGTTTGTCATCGACAAATAATCTTGATTTTTTGCCACCTGATACATAAAGCACATGGATCATTTTACTGATACTATCACGAGCTAGTTTTATATTGGTTCCGCTTGCTGCAAAGAAAGCTTCACTATCATTTGTTTTGGATCCATTTGCGTGGATATCTAAAACTTCCCATCTTTCCCCTCTGTCTTTTGTTTGTGCCAGGAATGCATAATTCTTTATGGGGTCACCAATTACAATTCCATATTTTCCATCTTCTGCAAAATCCATCGCATCTAAAAACATTCCTTCGGTTGTGTCTTCAAAAACTTTTTTCCATGTTTTACCGCCATCTTTTGTTTTTAAAATAATGGCCGGCTCAGCCACAGCAATTATTAAAGCAGTATTTGCATCAAATGCCTCCACGTCACGAAAGTCTCTTTGCTGATAGCCTGGTATTGTTATCCATTCAAATGTTTTACCTCCGTCAGTTGACCGTGCAACCATTCCACTGCTTCCGCTTACCCAAAGTACGTTATCATTAACAACACTTAAGCCACGCAAGGATGTTTTTTTGCCTGAATCAAGCATGTTAATAACCGGTTTTTGAGCGTAAACCCCGGGATTAAAAATCACAATTGAAGTAAACAATATATTTTTCAGAACATTCATATTTAAACTTTAAATTTTCAAATATAGTCAGGGTTTATTGACCGATGAAATGAACGTTCTTGTAAGCGTTTTTGTTGGAGGCGACGATTTGCCGGGACAAGTTCGGAAAGTTGAAGAGTGCGACGCAACAAAGACCTAATAGTAGCACTGACGTTTGACCCACAATAAAAAAATTTTACTTTTAAAAAAAATATTCGTGATGTCTAAAACCGTTACAACTGCAAACAAGAAACCTGCAAAAAAATCTGTAGAAGGCAAAAGTGAAACAGGCATTAAGTATTCGGATAAGTCAATTGATCAACCTGAATTAGTGCCTGTATATGAGGAATTGAAAGAATTACTTTTACCCTATCAGAAGGGACGTCTCAAAGCCCGGAGGGCTGGCGGGCAATATCATTTAATCAGCGATAAGGAAGTGGAAGTAGCAGGCAAAAAACGAAATGATATTTATTTTGCAAGTTTGCTTGTACAAAAAGGTTATGTTGGTTTTTATTATATTCCCGTATATGCAGATCCCGCAATAAAAAAAAATTTAAAGCCGGAACTATTAAAGTGTTTGAAAGGAAAATCCTGTTTTCATATTAAGAAACTTGATGATGAATTAAGAACTCAGATAAAAGATGCGTTAAAGGTTGGATATGCTTACTATGAAAAGCTGGGATGGATTTAGGTATTTTCTGGTGTGAATGCGATTAAATTAAAATGGTTTTCCGTGTGTAGAGCGAATTAATTTATCAGCCAGCCAGGGCATTTTGTGCATCAGTTTTAAAAATACAGAAGTAATAGTGTTATTACCAAAAAGCCTTTGCACCAGTCGGCCTATAAATAATCGTTTATTAAAATGCTGTTGCCATTGCTTTGCATATCGCTGCTCCATTTGCTGACGACCTGTTTGTTGCTCAATAAAGGCCTGTATGTTTTCAAATGCCAGTTTAGCGGCATGCATGGCCATACTCATTCCATTACCACAGAGAGGTGTAATCAGCCCTGCAGAATCGCCAATCATTAGTACATGATTTTCTACCTGCTTTTTTTCACTAAAGCTAATTTGGGAAATGACCAGCGGTTCATTGTATATGAATTGAGCGTTGCAAAATATTTTCTTAAGCAGCGGGTTTTTCCACAACACATTTTTTTCCATCTGCGCCACGGAGTTATTGTTTTCTTTCAGATTCCCTGCTGTTGTTAAATAACAAAAGCAGCATTTATTTTCTTCGATGTTCGAGATACCGCAATAACCATTATGAAAATTATGCAATGCAATGTTTTCTTTTGGAAACGGATATTGTATGTGGTATTTCACTCCAATATAATTATTGAGCTTGTCCGGCTTTTGCGTAACAAAATCTCGTTTCCATTTTATATCAAGGTTGCTTCGTTTGCCAAATGCTCCTGCAGTGATTTTGCTTATAAAATTCCTATTCCCGGTATAAATTGTAAAGACATTATTTTCAAAATTTACATCAACTACTTTTACACCTGTTAATACATAAACACCCTTTTTTTTTGCAATTTCATACAAAGCACTATCGAGTTTATAACGGCTGATGCCGAATCCACCAAGATCAAGATTGAATTCATAAAGTTTACCAGCAACATCAGTCAGTTGTAATTTTTTTATGATTGGTACATTAAATTCTTGCAGTGTCAATCCCATGTTTTCAAGAAACGGATAGCTTTCAAGACTGATATACTCACCACAAACTTTATGAAAAGGGTAAATTTCTTTCTCAAACAAAACTGTTTTATATCCTGCACCGGCGCATTGAATGGATAATGTAAGACCGGCCAGCCCACCGCCAATAATCGCAACATCATAAATATTTTCCGGATTATCCATGCCTGTATGTTATTAAGTATCTGAATGCCCACTTCCATTGTATATCAAACTCACCTATGCCTGAATTCAAAAAAATTTTTTGCCACTCCTTTTTAATAAAACCCCTTGCCACGCTTAAGGGCGCATCATTTTTTACAAGATAGGAACTTGAAAAAAGTTTTGTAAGAATAAGAATCGAGAAGTATGCAATTGTATTTCTTTGAAGATCGTTGATAAAAAAGCCGGATGTGCAATTCTCTTTCATCCATTGTATTTGTTTCCTTAGATCTTCTTCAGTAAAATGATGACAAAAGAGACTGGAAAAAATAATATCCGGCTTCTTTTCAAATTGTACTTCGCAATAATCACTGGTAATCCAGTCTGTACAATTTTTCAACAACTTATTTTGCCTCGCAAATGCAATGCATTCTTCCTTTATGTCAATACCAATGCATTTAATGGAGATGTTCTTTTTATTACACCACTTTATAATTGCAACGAGGTTATCCCCGCCACCGCAGCCTATTTCACAAACAGTAATTTCCTTTTTATTGTTGACAAGTCTTTGTAAACCTTTTATTGTAATTGAATGTCCGCCCAGCCAGGTATTGATAAAGTTTAATTCCTGCATATTTTTTTTGATGTCTTCAAAAGGGATATCATCCTTATCAAGCAATTCTTTTTGGTATGAGCGCTGGTGGAGATTCATATTACAGAAGCCAGAAATGTTTCTATGGTAAGTCCCGGCCCAAACGCAACACCAAAAATGTTTGAGCCATGCTGAATATTATTCAACATTTCTTTGAGCACAAATAATATGGTAGGTGAAGACATGTTTCCATATTCTGCCAATACTTTCCTGGAATAACATAAATCCTCTTTTTGCAGTTGCAGTTTTTGCTCTATGACCTCTAATATTTTTTTTCCCCCGGGATGTATGCACCAATGAGTTATTTCGGATTTATCAAGGTGATGATGTTCGAGTGAGGCGTCAACCAGTGTTGCTATGTCTTCTTCTATCAGCTGTGGTACATAACTGCTTAAGGTCATTAAAAAACCTTTCCGGCTAAGTTCCCATGCCATATCCTTTTTACCTCTGCGCTCGACCTGTGAATAAAAGCCCTGAATAGAAAGAGAGGCAGATCTTTTAATTTTGTTTGAAACAAGAACGGCAGCGCTCCCATCACCAAATAAAAGACTGCTGGCCGCATTATCGGGAGTATATTCTTTTTGAAAATGTATGGTACATAATTCTGTATCTGCAATGATGATATTAGAACCAGGCGTTGTATCGCAAATAAACTTTGCCAGCCTCAATGCATGAATAGCTGCGTAACAACCCATAAAGTTCACAGATGTGCGAAAAATATTTGGCGATAAGTTTAATGCTTCGGCAATTTGCAGATCAAGACCCGGCGCACTCATTCCTGTGCAGGTTACAGTGATAAGATGCGTTATTTCCTCCGGCTGCATAAAACCATCAATGCATTTTTTAATTGCAGTTACAGATAAAGGCAAAGCTTCTTTATCAAATATTCTCATCCTGTCATCAATAGTGGGAAAATATTTTCCATTATCACGGGGAATAAAATCCCAATCTTTTTCAGGTAAAGTAAAATCATCAATTACAGAATATCGTGTTTCTATACTGCTGTGATTATACAGATATGATAGTTTCCGCGTTTCTGTCTCATCCAATCCATACACATTCGACATAAAACGAATAATATCTTTTTGCCTGTGGCAATATGGCGGTAATGCTGTTGCTATGGATATTATATCAGCCAAGACGTTGTAGCAGTATTAAAGTAATAAAAGCAAAATTCGTGCAAGTGCTTGCGAGCATATTCATGCGCATTGTATGTTTAAAATCAGCGATTGATTCATTTTTCCATACCTGCAGCATCCATTTCACAAAGTAAATGATCACCGCTATAAAAAAGATCTGCAGTATAACAAAGTCCATCAGCCTGTTTGCTTCCCTGTAATAAAGGAATAAAATTGTAAATGCAACAGCATACATTACAGCACAAAATATAAAAGTACCTTTCTTCCCCATCATCATGCTAATAGTTTCCACACCGTCTTTCGCATCAGCTTTGTGCTGATAGATTTGTGTAATAGGATAAAAACCGCCAATCAAAAAGGCCGCGGCAACCATGCCCTGCAAAGGAATTGACATACTTAAATTTTCGCTCGCTGCATGATAAGTCATTGCAAAGATCAACGCACCCTGGTTTAAGATCACTATAAAATATCCGGCAACAGCAAATCGTTTCAGCCTTATTCCACGATAGCTGTACATTCTCGAACAAAGAATATAAAAAGCAAAGCCTGCAGCAAATTGCCATGATATAAAAAAAGAAAGTATCAACCCTGTTACATCCATTATAACGGTAGCATAAAACAATTCCCTTGTTGGTTGCATTGGTTTTTCAAGACCACCAATGCTTTCCGTGTCCCTGTCCATAAAACTATTGTAACCATTACTCGATGGATAGAGCAGTAGATGAACCAGCGCAAATGCGAAAATTGTGCGAGGCCAGTTAATATTATTTACAAAGCTTAAGGCAAACCAGAACACAGGCATTAAGAAATAAGAAAAAGGAAAACGAAGCAACTGTATGGTAGAACGGTGTAACAAGAAGGTTATGTTTTTAAAAAAAAAATGATGATAATCAAACTATCATCAATCTTTCTAAATATAATCAAATATCCTTAATGTTCAACGAAATGTAAATAAGCGGGTAAAATTTGGAGCTAAGGTGTAATTTTTTTTATGTGAGCCAAACTTTAATCTTTATGTATCGCCTGTTGTGCCGATGCATATCGGCATCATCTTTTTATTTCTTCACTCGGATATTAATTAGCAGCTGTTGTCTTTAATTTATCCCGAAAAACTTTTTCAAATTTTTCAACTTTAGGTAAAATAACAAATCTGCAATATGGCTGATTACCGTTGACATTATAATAATTCTGGTGATAACCCTCGGCAGAATAAAAGTTTTTAAATGGCTCAATTGCTGTAACAATTGGATTATTAAATGCTCCGCTTGAGTTTAATGCTGTCTTATAATGTTCGGCCTTTTCTTTTTGCTCATTACCTGTATAAAAAATTACACTGCGATACTGGGGACCAACATCATTACCTTGTCTGTTCAAAGTGGTTGGATCATGTGTTTTCCAGAAAACCTCTAATAATTCGTCATAGGAGATAATTGAAGGATCGTAAACTACCTTGCATGCTTCTGCGTGACCGGTAGTGCCGGTACATACTTCTTCATAAGTGGGGTTGGGAACATTGCCCCCGCTATATCCACTGTTTACCTTTACTACACCTTTTAATCGCTGAAAAATAGCTTCTGTACACCAAAAACAGCCGGTACCAAAATAGGCTGTATCGTAATTGGCATTTTGAATTACCCTGTCGTCTGTTATATCCATAGATTGACTTTTATGTTCTGCACATGAAGTAAAAGATAAAACGCTCATAAAGATCCCACTGATCCAGTTAATCATATTCGAATTTTTTATTTGTGCATTCATATACGCAAATAACAATTGGCGGTTTGAATGTACAAGTTAATTAACATTTCTGTTTGCTTCTTCTCATTCCAAATAGTTTAACAATTGAATTTATTTCGCAATTGTGTATTGTTCCCAACAATATCAGTTTCTCACAAAAACTCAGCACAAAAAATAAAATGTACCAACTTAATTACGAAGAATTATTTTTTACCTTACAACAACACGTAACCAGAACAGTTAAAGAATTTTAAAAAGAAAATTGAAGTGATGTTTTGCTTTAATAATGCGCAAAGTCTGTTTCAAAATTTCCTTTTATCCGTTCAACGGGTGGATTGTAGTAACCAAATTTTACATGCGGAAATTCTTCGTGGATCAATTCCATTAATTGTTTTACACCAAGCAATTCGCCCGGATCCGTAACGCTGATCTTACCAAGATACCAGTCGGGATCAATATTAAAATTTCGCCATTGTATCATATTGAGATCCGTTTCCTGTATCAGGTTGCGCAACGCTTCGTATTCTTTCACGCTGTCTGTCATGCCCGGAAAAACAAAATAATTAATGCTCGACCAGCCACCATAACTTCTAACTACTTTAAGACTCTCAACAATATCACTAAACAAATAATTGTTTGGCCGGTAATAAGCAGTATAAATATTATCTCTTGCTGAATTGGTGCTTACACGAATGCTGTTCAAACCGGCTTCACACAAGGCTTTTACAGCGTTTGGCTTTGAGCCGTTTGTGTTAATATTGATGCTTCCCCGATCCGTATGTTTGCGTATTTCAATAATGGCTTCTCGTATTGTTTCCCACATAAGTAAAGGCTCCCCTTCGCAACCCTGGCCAAAACTTATAATAGGATAGTCGGCATTCATCAAATGGGGCACGGTAAATTCTGCTATCTCTTCAGGCGTTGGTTTAAAAGTCAGCCTGTCCTGGGTAGATACAATGCTTTCATTCTCGGGCTGAAAAGAGATGCAACCTATGCAATTGGCATTGCAGGCAGGAGAAGAAGGAACCGGACACTCCCACCTGTGCAGTGAAAAATTTCTTGCGGCGGGACAATGATACGTGAGGCAACAATTTTCGATAAGATGTTTTATGAGCCTGTTGTGTGGATAGTTCTTTAGGAGATACGCGGCACCCTCATGAATTTTATCATCATCATATCCTGCGTGTTCCTGCCGTATATCTTTTTCTATGCGGACTGCCGGAACATAAAATTTGTTATTGAGCCATCCGGCAGCCGTATAACAAAATAAAGGAAGAGTAGGTGCATCAGGCGCTGTTTCATAAGCAGCTAAATATAATCCTGTGTAAGCAGGTGGAATAAATGCTGCTACTGCCCACCCCTTGTTGCACAGCCTCATTTTACCCGTATGCACATCAATGCCAATTGCTTTGCGACCTGGTAATTCATAAAGGTTTCCACCCTGGGGTAACGCGATCCACTCATCGGCAGGAACTGGAAACGCATCCCAGCCTGCACGGCCAACAGCATACAGTGCCTGGTCCTCAAAAATATTTCCTTTACCATCAGAATATAACAGATACGGAGATTGTTTCATAAACTAATTAGCTGTAAGCTGCTCATCATGGGCTTCCAGCTTTGAGCGGCAAAATTCGTTAAAATCTGATTCTAAAACAGGTGAAACCTGTTCTTCAATTTCTTTTTGAAAGAGCTTATTGTTTCTATAATCAATCGTTAACAAACCGTCTTTCAAAACAACATTATTAATCAAATTCCAGGGACAATATTTTTTATTAAAAGTATTGATCGTAATGCCTTCATCATCAAATCCAATTTCTTCAGGAAATTTTATTTGCCTTTCAAGAAATAAGGGAACAATATACAATGCTGCTAATAGTATCGTAAAGAAGCTTTTTTCGGGAAGCAGTATCAATCCAAGCGCAGCTACAAAAAATGAAAGCCTGTAGCTTACTATTTCTCCCCCTCTCCTTTCAAAAAGATTGTAAATAATTTGAGCGGTGATAACAATAACCGGAAGGCCGTACCAAACCCAGGCATCTATATTGTTAAATAAAAAAAAGAGAAAAATGATAATTGCAGCGATCAATAATAACTGGCTGACGAGATCATATTTTTTAAAATCAGGTCTTTTCAAAGAAACTATATAATCATACCTCTTCTTCATTTATATTACTTTTTATTACCAGATTGCACAACTTCCATAACAACCTTGCACCTGTATTGCTGTCCATACTACCGTCACCCACTCCCACTTCTACAAGATCAAAACCAATCAGTTTTCGCCCGCTTTCTACTAACTTTTTAAAAAGATAAATAAGCTGGTGCATTTCAAAACCACCTGGCACAGGTGTTCCGGTGTGCGGGCAAAGTTTGGGGTCAAGACCATCTATATCAAAGCTTATATAAACCTGCCGAGGCAAGTGGTTAATTATTGAATCGGTAATGTGACTCCATGTTTGGCCTTCAAATTCACGTTCCTTTATGTTCT
>DATBFI010000075.1:0-3466 GCA_036558585.1 Chitinophagaceae bacterium | reverse complement strand
TTTATCTACTGCTTACTGCCTACATGCTTACTGCTTGCTGATTATTCCACTGCCAACTCTTTTACCGACTCATTTCGCTGCTTCACCTACACTTTGCCATTTGCTGCCTATTGTGTCTTTACAGTTGTATATGGCTGTATTAGCTTTGTTGTATCAAACAAAAAATTAAATATTAAATAATTATATGGAACAAAGAGAACCTAAATATCCAAGACCCACAAGTAAGGTATGGACGGGTTTGTTTTTGGTAGTTGTGGGTGTGCTCTTATTAGCGAATAAAATGAATACCGGGATTCCTGACTGGATTTTTACATGGCCGGTTCTTGTAATTGCTATCGGGATTTTGATCGGCATTCAGCACCGCTTCAGAAATTTCTTTTGGATTATACCGGTATTTTGGGGTGGCTTTGCTTTGATCGATCAGCAAATACCAGATCTTAATTTGCATAACTACACCGCTCCTCTCGTAATTATCCTGATAGGCCTGTTCTTTATTTTGCGTCGCAACACCAGGAGCCCGGGTTATGCTCAAAAACAAGAATGGAAAAATCAATGGCGTGCGCAACGAGACTATGAGCTTATTAATACTACTGACGGAGAATGGATTGACAGCACTTCTATTTTTGGAGGTGCCAAAAAAAGAATTCTGTCAAAAAATTTTAAGGGAGGTGATATTACCGCCTTCATGGGAGGAGCAGAAATAGATCTTAGCCAGGCAGATATACAGGGCAAAATAGTAATGGATACAACTGCTGTGTTTGGTGGTATTAAACTGATTGTACCTCCGCATTGGGATCTAAAAATTCAAATAACCGCTGTATTTGGTGGTGTTGAAGATAAACGACCGGTACAGGCTTCTAAAGTTGATACTGAGAAAATGCTTGTATTAGATGGCGCTGCTGTATTCGGTGGCATTGAAATCAACAGTTATTAGAAAATTTTAAAGATACTTTTATGTGCCCCGCGCTTGTAATTCTATTTAACTTTTTATTGGTCGCTCTCTTGTACGGTTTGTTCGTCGTTTGAGCATCTGTCGTGAATAGTGAATGATTCATCACTCCTATTCACCACCCACTATTTACTACTTACTAATTAAACGCATCACAATAAAATATTTAAAATGATGAACTGGTATCTTGCAAAAATTGTTTACCGCATTATTTGCGGAGATGGCAATCACACTGCACAGTTTGATGAACAGCTACGCCTGATACATGCTGCCGACGAACTGCATGCTTTTCAAAAGGCAAGAAGGCTTGGAGAAAGGGAACAGGATAATTTTTTTAATGCTGTGCAAAAGCCCGTGCACTGGAAGTTTATCGATGTAAGTGAATTACATAAATTGGACGATCTGATCGACGGCGCCGAAATGTATTCGCGCATTCGCGAAGAAGATGATGCAGAAATTTTTATAAAAGTAACTCAAATGCGTGCGGCACATTTACTGGAAAACAGTACATACCAATCCTTAAGACTTAATTAAATAATACAAAGTGCAATCAACTTTATCATCGGATATAAGATTTAGAATAGCATTCGGAGCATGGTGGTTTACCTGGGCAGAGCTGCACATGATCATATTGCACAAATTCGGTATCCCCTTTTTAGAAGCAGTTGCAGACAGTTTGATTAGTAATATCTTGCTCGCAGCAAGTTGTTTACTGATAGTAATGAACATGAAGTATTACCTGCCGCGAAAAGAAAGATTCTGGTACATTTTGGTCATAAGTTTTGCCTTAAGTCTTATCTGGTTACTGTTAATGCACGTGGTGTTAATGTTCATGTTTAAAAATGACAGTACTTATATTTCAATGCTGAATGACTCATCGATACTTCGTTACTCGATGGCTTTCCTCATGCTGGGCTGCATGGCAACAATCAGTTTATTATGGTACACACAACAGGAACAAAAAGAAATGGACAAGAGAAAGGCAGATGCAGAAAAACTGGCAAAAGAAGCAGAACTATTTAAATTGCGTCAGCAACTGCAACCCCATTTTTTATTCAACAGTCTTAATTCAATAAGCGCTCTCACAGGAACGCAGCCGGAAAAAGCAAGACATATGATACAGCAGCTTTCAGATTTTTTGAGGGGAACTATGCGCAAGGATGAACATCAATGGAGTACACTAAAAGAAGAACTCGAATACCTGCAGTTATATCTCGATATTGAGAAAGTACGTTTCGGTTACAGGTTACAAACAAAGATTGAATGTGAAGAAAGCGCTTTGCAAATGAAATTGCCTTCACTGCTTTTGCAGCCGGTTGTAGAAAATGCTATTAAGTTTGGCTTATACGATACGGTGGGCGAGGTAATGATTACTATAACAGCAAAAAACAAGAAGGATTCACTTGAAGTCACTGTCATTAATCCATATGATGAAGAAACAGCCCAACCTTTGCATGGCACAGGCTTCGGTCTTGCATCGATCAAAAGAAGATTGTTTCTTTTGTTTGCAAGACATAACCTGTTACAAACATCAACCAACAGCAATCATTTTATCACCACGATAGAAATACCTCAGGTACAACAATGAAAGCAATTATAATCGACGATGAACCGCTGGCAAGAAGCATAGTCAGAGAATATCTTCAGGGTTATCCGCAGATAGAACTATTGCAGGAATGCAACGATGGTTTTGAGGGTGTAAAAGCTATTAACCAGCATCAGCCTGATCTTATTTTTCTTGATATACAAATGCCAAAGATCAATGGCTTTGAAATGCTCGAACTGGTTGATAATCCTCCACAGGTGATTTTTACAACGGCATTTGAAGAATATGCCATTAAGGCTTTTGAAACACATGCTATTGATTATTTATTGAAACCTTTCAGCAAGGAACGTTTTGATAAAGCGATGCAAAAGCTTTTTCAGCAACAAAAGCCATCTCCTGAAAAAACAAAAGAGGTCCTTGAAACTGCGGCGCATTCACCCGCGCAAAGCAACCGCGTAGTAGTAAAAGACGGAGGTAAAATCAAGATCATTCCTGTAACACATATTCAATACCTGGAAGCAGCCGATGATTATGTCAAGATAGTTACCGGCGAGGGAAATTTTCTTAAAAAGAAAACAATGCAATTTTTTGAGGATAGTTTACAGCCTTTCCATTTTGTAAGAGTGCATCGTTCTTATATCATCAACACACAATTAATTACTCGTATTGATGCTTATGAAAAAGACAGTCATCTGGCCCTGTTAAGTTCAGGAGCAAGGGTGCCTGTAAGTAAGAGTGGATATGGAAAATTAAAAGAAGTGCTGGGATTATAATTTTTTTCGTTACATAAAAATCCTTATTCAACCAATTATTATCCATGTTTAAATTATTTTTTATTTTATTTAAAAAACAATACTGATATTTAAGCTCGTATGTATGCAGCCAAAATCATTTTAATTTGCCTGTGTAGTTAATTTTGCAATACCAATAGTACACAGAACACCAATGAATCCAATGCAGGAAAGTATATT
>DATBFI010000074.1:0-5784 GCA_036558585.1 Chitinophagaceae bacterium | reverse complement strand
AATAAAAGTAGCCGCAAGTACAATACCGATTGCAATGTGAGAACCACTACCACCCCTTACCTTACGGCTTGCAATTACACCACCGATCATCGTCAGGATCAATACGGCCAAAGGCGTTGCAAATCTCCTGTATTCTTCAACTCTTAAAGTGTTAAGATCTTCTGCTCCGCGTAGTGCTTCGAGATGAATAAAATTCTCTAACTCAGGTGTGTTAAGTTTATCCTTTGCATATTCATCATGACTAAGATCAAAAGGTTTAAAGTTAAAGTTCATATCCTTACGTACCGTATAATTCGCTTTTTCATGCAGGCCATTAAAGGAATGCTCAATTGCATTTTGAAGTTGCCATTTTTTTATAGCTGTATCCCACCGAATTGTCTCTGAACGAAGATTATATATCATCTGGTTATTCTTTACACGCTGCATAAAAAAAGGCCCCCCGGTTTTCGTTCCGGTATCGTAATTACGTACTCCTGCATAAGTAAATGAATCTATACGGAAATAAATATTCTTGTTGCGTGGATGTAAGGGATCATAGGTGGAATTTACATTAACATAATTTGTTTCAAATACGGTACGTATCTCATTAGCTCTTGGTATAACAAAATTAGCTGCATACAATAATAATAAACCCAGGATAATTCCGCCAACCCAGTAAGCCCGCATCATACGGTGAAAGCTTGTGCCACTTGCAATGATGGCAATTATTTCACTGCGTACTGCCATTTTGGAAGTAAAAAATATAACTGCAATAAATACAAACAAAGGAAAAAGCAGAGCAACAATATAAGGAACAAAACCTATGTAGTATTTCAGAATGATATCTTTTGAGCTGAGACCCGAGGAAACAAAATCATCGGCTTTTTCACTTAAATCCACTGCTACTGCAATAACAGTAAAAAGGAAAATAGCAAAGAAAAAAGTAGTCAGAAATTTTTTGAGTATGTACCAATCGATTTTCTTCATGTGGCGCCATTCCGCCTGATGCGGGAATAATTATGATTTTCAAAAGTAAAAGAAAACTTGTTGCAATGTTGTTATAAACGGCGCCTGATCATGTCAACAGTTAATGTCTTCCACGATGCAAAATCCCCTTCAGCAATATGTTTTCTTGCCTCGGTCACAAGCCAGTGATAGAAGGCAAGATTTTGAACACTGGCTATCTGTAACCCGAGAATTTCATTTGCAGCGAATAAATGACGCAGGTATGCTTTTGTGTAATCCAGGCTGGTTTCACACGATAATCCTTCATCAACCGGTGAGAAATCTGTTGCCCATTTTTTGTTTTTGATATTAATAACACCCTGAGTGGTGAATATCATTCCATTTCTGCCATTACGTGTTGGGATTACACAATCAAACATATCAATGCCTAAGGATATACACTCCAGGATATTCCAGGGAGTGCCTACACCCATCAGGTAACGGGGCTTTTGCTGAGGCAAATTCTCTGCACATAGCGCAGTTAGCTCGTACATTATTTCTTCAGGTTCCCCCACACTTAACCCGCCAATAGCATTACCCACGGCTTCTTTGGAAGACACAAACAGGCAAGAATCTTTACGAAGCTTCGGAAAAGTACTGCCCTGCACAATAGGAAAAAGATTTTGCGTATAACCATACTTACAAGCTGTTTTATTTAAGTGCATAAAACATCTGTCGAGCCAGCGATGAGTTAGCTCCATGCTTTTTTTTGCATAATCATATTCGCACGGGTAATGCGTACACTCATCAAAAGCCATGATAATATCGGCTCCAATGCTGCGCTGAATATCAATTACATTTTCCGGAGTGAACATGTGATGACTGCCATCAATATGAGATTGAAATAAAACGCCCTCTTCTTTTATCTTCCTGTTTTCAGCCAATGAAAAGACCTGGTAACCGCCACTGTCTGTGAGTATAGGTTTTTCCCATCCACTGAAGCGGTGCAAACCTCCGGCTCCTTCAAGTATTCCAATACCGGGCCGCAGGTATAAATGATAAGTATTGCTCAAAATCACCTGTGCTTTTATTTCATCTTTCAATTGTTGCTGTGTGACCGCTTTTACGCTGCCTGCTGTTCCCACAGGCATAAAAACAGGTGTACATATTTTGCCATGATCTGTTATAATAATGCCTGCTCTTGCTTTGCTGTTATCATCTCTATGTTCAAGCTGAAATATTAATTCTCCCATTTTAAAAAAGTCAAAAATAAAAATAAAGCAGGATCCCGGAAGTTGAACGAAGAATTACGTTATCATTTTCACTTTATGGTTTGTTGGAATATAAAACTTTCATGTGGATAACCTTAGTTACACGACATTTTGAATATAGAACAGTTGAGGTATTTTTGTTCTCATGTATTTATTAAGCATACCTGAATTCTGGAGACTAACAATATTTGCCTGTTTTTGTCTTGTATCGGCAATTCAATTATTTTACTACTTATTTTTTTTTCAAAAACTCGCTTTCTATAAGCCGCCATTTAAACCAGCATCACAGGAATACCCTGTATCGGTAATTATTTGTGCAAGGGATGAAGCAAAAAATATTGCGCAAAATCTTCCCGGCGTATTAGTTCAGCAGTACAGGACTACACACGAGGTAATCGTTGTAAACGATAACTCTACAGATGAAACAAAATATTTGCTGAAAGAATTTAAAAAATCGTTTAAGGAGTTAAATACTATCCCGCTTACACAGGAAGCTAAAATGATCCCGGGAAAGAAGTTCCCTTTATCGATGGGTATAAAATCTGCAAAGCATGAGATTGTATTATTAACCGACGCGGATTGTATCCCAGCAAGCGAACTATGGATACAAAAAATGCAGGAAGGTTATTATGATACTAAACAGATCGTATTGGGTTACGGCGCTTATCACAAACATCCTGGCATACTGAATAAACTTATACGTTTTGAAACTTTTCATTCGGCGCTTCAATATTTTTCTTTTGCGCTTGCAGGAATACCTTACATGGGTGTAGGCAGAAATTTGTCGTACAAAAAAGAATTGTTTTTCAATAATAAAGGATTTTCTTCTATCCATCATATTCCGGGAGGAGATGATGACCTGTTCATAAACATGGTTGCCACAAAAAAAAATACAGCTATTGTTGTTGATAAAGACGCGCATACCTTAAGTGAACCAGCACCAACATGGAAAATATGGAGCAAACAAAAATTCCGCCATTACACCACTTCAAAATATTATAAAGGCAAACATAAATTCTGGCTTGGTCTCTATTCTTTATCGCAGGTGCTTCTGTTTCCTTTCCTGATAGCTGCTCTTGTTTTTTATATTTGGTGGATAGCATTAGCGGTATTTGGGCTAAGAATGCTTCTACAGGGGATCATCTGGCGCAAAAGCATGGAAAAATTAAATGAAGCCGATCTTTGGCCTCTGTTTATTTTTTTTGATATCTGGACATTTTTTTATTACCTCCTGTACTTTCCGGCCCTATGGAAAAAACCGGCAAAAACCTGGAATTGAAGCCTTCCTGATTCAATAAATTGTGGTGGTGCTATGGAGATAATTTTAAAATACTTCTCAAATTTCACTGAATTACAACTGAAACAGTTTGAGGCACTGAAAGATTTGTATGACCAATGGAATAGTAAGATCAATGTAATATCAAGAAAAGATATTGGCAGTCTTTATGAAAAACACGTACTTCATTCCTTAAGCATTGCAGCCGTAATTGATTTTGCAGAAAGCACACAAATCATTGATATTGGAACGGGTGGCGGTTTCCCGGGTATTCCGCTCGCTATTTATTTTCCTGAGGCGCAATTTCATCTTGTTGATAGCATTGCTAAAAAATTAAAAGTTGTTGAAGCCGTTGTTCATGCACTCAGTTTGCAAAACATAACTACACAACATGCCCGTGCCGAAGAAATAAAAAACCGAAAATTTGATTTTGCTGTGTCTCGTGCCGTAGCGCCTTTAAAAGATCTGTGGAAATGGAGCAAGCCTCTTATAAAAAAAGGCAGTACCCAGGAACTGCCGAATGGACTTATCTGTTTAAAAGGTGGCGATCTCACACGGGAAATTTATGAAAGCGGTTTGCGGCCGCGCATGATTTCTATTGAAGAAATTTTTAACGAAGAATCTTTCAAAGAAAAATATTTGTTGCACGTAAGTGCATAGAACAAAAATTTTTTTGAACCAGGCTTTCAGATTTAATGTCATCGTCCCTTGCGTCGCACACTTTTACAACATAACATCAAGCATCAGGTTATCTCAATCCCGAATACAAATATGATGCAAATTCGTAAAGCAATCCCGGAGAATGTAAATGAACTGAAAGAATTGTATTATGGAACTATCACAACTATTAACTCAAAAGACTATAATGAAGAACAAATAAAAGCATGGGCTGCTACTGCAGACAGAACAGGGGGCTTTTTAAAAAGAATCCAGGAACAATATTTTTTTATCGCAGAAAACGACGTTAAAAAAATTACAGGCTTTGCATCACTCGACAAGACGGGTTATTTGGATCTGCTGTACGTACACAAAGATTTTCAAAACGCTGGTATTGCAAAACGTTTATTGCAAAAAATTATAGAAACTGCTGAAACATTAAATATAACGAAACTTGAAACCGCTGCAAGTATTACTGCGAAACCATTTTTTGAAAAACATCATTTTAAAATTGTTCGGCAACAAATGTAAGAATAAAAAATGTCGATTTGATCAACTTCAAAATGGAGCGAATGATCTAAAATATCATTTACTGATAAATAGAAGACGGGCCAATGTTCCACAACATTTCTGTTTATCTTCACTGTGATAGTCATGATTATTCTTTATCCTCTTTCATAAAAAGCACCTATGAATCCATTTTGGAGACAAGTAATTATTAAAACAGTCTTTCATAAAGACTCGGATAAACAATATTCTTCATTTCAACTTGCCAAAGGTTTTCGAAGATTCAGGATAATTATTACCCGGTTATTTAAAGATATTGTTCTTATAGCAGCTGGTATTTTTTCTGCAGCTTTTGGATTGGAAAGTTTTTTATTGCCCAATAAATTTATCGACGGAGGTGCGACCGGCATTTCACTTCTTACAACAGAAATAACTTCAATACCACTTTACTATTTGCTCGTTATTATTAATCTTCGTCGGTTCGCAATAAAAACCGGAATTGCCATCACAGGACTTGCCTTGTGTGTTGCGTTCATTCATTTTCCGGAAGTAACGCATGATAAACTGCTTGTAGCTGTATTTGGCGGTTTCTTTCTCGGTGCAGGAATTGGCCTGTCTGTAAGAGGTGGCGCCGTGATTGATGGTACTGAAGTGCTTGCCATTTTTTTAAGCCGCAAGTTTAGTACAACGATCGGTGATACAATTGTCATCATTAACGTCATTATTTTTTCCGGCGCTGCTTATTTACTTTCTATTGAAACAGCACTGTATTCAATGATTACTTACCTGGCTGCTTCCAAAACACTTGACTTTGTAGTTGAGGGTATCGAAGAATATACAGGCGTAACAATTATTTCACCACATCATGATGAAATAAGGCAAATGATTACTAATGAAATGGGCAGGGGCATAACGATTTATCATGGAAGACGTGGCTATGGCAAAACCGGTGAAAAGGGCGACATGGATATTTTATATACCGTTATCACTCGTCTTGAATTAAGTAAGTTAAAAACAGAAATAGAAAAAATTGATTCAAACGCATTCGTTGTAATGAGCAGTGTAAAAGATACGCAGGGAGGCATGATCAAGAAACGGCCATTAAAACATTGATCAATAATTTTGCAGATTTAGATTCAGTACAAAAAT
>DATBFI010000073.1:0-3153 GCA_036558585.1 Chitinophagaceae bacterium | reverse complement strand
AAAATAATTAACCGAACCATGAAATTTTTTAACTATAGCAAAGTTTTCCGCAACTAAACATTAAGTTAGTTGGGCACACTATGTTCCCGCTATCCATTTTTTAAATTCAGCAGAAGTTTCCTGGCTTATAATAATTTGGTGAGATATATCCGAAACAGAAAGTTCAAGAATCAATTTTACTTTTTCATAGGTCTTGTATGATTTTATAAAATTAATGTTAACGACGTACTTCCGGTTTGCACGAAAAAAAATAACTGGATCAAGCTCTGCTTCCAATATGCTTAAATTTCTATCGTAAATGTATTTTACTTTTTGCCTGTCAATAACATATACCATTTTATTTTCGGTATAGAATAAAACAATATCTTCTGTTTTTACGGCAATATTTTCTAAACCTTTTTTTACAATTATTCTTGTCTTTTTCGGTGTGTTTATATACTCAAGCAGATTGGCTAATTTATTTGATGCATTGCTGAAATGTTGCTGCAGTAATTTATATTTTTGCAGCGCCTTTGACACTTCCTGTATATTAACCGGCTTTAATAAATAATCAATGCCGTTATAATCAAAGGCCTTCATAATAAATTCATCGTAGGCAGTTGTAAAAATAACAGGTGCATCAATTTGGAACCTGTTAAAAATTTCAAATGAAAGCCCATCTGTTAAATGAATATCACAGAAGATTAAATCTTGTTTTGGTGATCCTGAAAAATAGGTGATTCCCTCTTTTACAGATGTAATAACTGCATTAAAATTTATATCAGGTGCAATCTCGAAAAGTATATTCCTCAACTTTTCAATAGCAATTTTCTCATCCTCAATAATTACTACAGTTAGCATTGCAGAGGTTATGCACTTTTTAATAGAGGCAATCGCACAACAAAATAATTCCTGCCAGATTCTACTGTAATCGCTTTGTTGCAAGCCAATTCATATCGTGCTTTCAGATTGCTTAAACCCACTTTGGTCGAGTAGTGCGGAATTTTCGACGGGCTTTTAGTGTTTACTACAAAAATATTTTCTTCATTGATAGATATTTTGATAGATAGTGGTTCGGTTTCTGAAAAATTATTGTGCTTTATTGCATTTTCAACCAGTATTTGTAAGGCGCAGGGCAATATCGTAATTGCATTTAAGTCGTGATCATCTAATTCCTTTTGTAATTTTATTTTGTTTTCATATCGTAATTTTAAGAGGAAAAAATATTGGTCAATAAAATTTAATTCTTCCCGCAGCGTAACATATTCCTTATTTTTATTTGCGAGAAAATACCTGTATACTTCAGAAAGCCGTACAATAAAATCTTCCGCTTTTTCAACATCCTTCTTTACCAAATAGGATAACGTATTTAATGCATTATACATAAAGTGAGGATCCAGCTCATTCTTAAGAATAGTTAAATGAGCCTTATTTAAAGCTGTATCTAACTGGCGTGATTTTGTGTATTCAATTTCTTTTTCATTTGACAAAAACAGTATTTCATAAATCAATGTAAACATTACTACGGTAATACTTACAACTTCTGTATTTTTTAAAACTGTTTGCCAGTTAATGCCAGTTGAAGATGTAAGAAAAAGCCATAAGCAGCATAATAATGTAGCGGCGCTTGCTGCATAAAGCGTAGTAAGAATGCAAAGCAGAAAAATTTTGAAGAAAGGATTTTTTTGAAGACGGAACCTGAAATTATAAATGATCCAGCTTCCGCCATTCCATACGCAAAACGAAATAAAGATTGAATAACAATTCGCAAGTATTATTTCACTGAAAGAGAAGCTTTCATATTGATAAAACCCTGAGATCAAAGGAATAAATATTCCCAGCAGAGGGATAAAAAAAATTCGCATTAACCGGTCGTTTATCATAAAGCAACTGTGATTGATTGAATAAAGACTTGTCCGGCCATCTCTCTTGAATTATTTGTGTCGGCAAATAACAAATTGTTAATTAGTGTTCGATAGTTTCTTTTGTGAATGAATGGAAAGAATACTCATTCACATCAGTAAATCGGACATCAGATTTAAACATCGTGATCATTAATTGCTTTCTCTATTTAACGATCATCATAACAATTTTAGGAGATACCGATAAACTGAAAATAATATTCAAAAAAAACTGTATAGCACATTAGTTACTTTTTATTCGAAAATTTTTTTCAGATTTAGCCCTCTCCCGTTATGTAAAAGACAATAATTCTTCACAAAATTCTGTACTAATCATACAGTAATCAGACCGCTTATATAATGTTTATAAATATTACCACGAAATGACAAAGGGTGATAAACAATTTATATTTCAGCAAACAAACTCAACAGGTGAAAATTGACTTTTTCAGACTCTCGAGCTGATAAGCATCGGGTGTTGCGGGAATAATTCTTTTATACCCGATTTGCTAAAACCCTTTAAATGTCATTTCAGGTAAGCAGGTGCCCCATTGCGTGTACGAAAAAAATTTTGCTTCTAAGCCCGTTTCACGCAGGAGGTCTAATCATATCAATTTATTAATATCCTGCCTGAAATTACAAGACATTAGAATTATAATTAACCCAAGTTATCTATCGGACAGTTTTGAATAATCTGCGGAGTATCTAATCCCTCTAACGGTATAGTTCACAGTCAACCGAAACCTAAAAAAGTCACTCCATTTTATTTAGTTGTAATTCTTCATGCTTCAGTTAGTTTTTTTCATTCTTCAGTTTTTAAGAAGCTCATCATTATTGCATATTCATTTTAAAAATTGTCATTTTATGAAGCAACAAAATTTTCTATATGAAACAACTCCTACTATTAATTGTATTATGTGCCGGACTGCTGTCTGTTGCAGGGTTTGCACAATCGAAATTAATTACGGGCAAGGTTATAAATGATAAAGGTGACCCGGTCCCTTTTGCTACTGTAAAAATTAAAAATTCAAAAGTTGGAACTGCATCAGATGCACAAGGAGTCTTTACCATCAGAGCCAGTGGAAATGATGTGTTAGTTATAAGTTCAACCGGTTTTACTTCAAAAGAAATTTCGGTTGGCACTGAAAATAATATCACTGTTTCTCTTGCGCAGGTTACGCAGGAGTTAACGAGCGTTGTTGTAACGACAGCATTAGGTATTCAAAGGCAGGCAAAAGACCTCGGATATTCAACAACCACCATTACGAACAAA
>DATBFI010000072.1:0-20765 GCA_036558585.1 Chitinophagaceae bacterium | reverse complement strand
CCCGTTTTCAAATAATCCGGAACTGCCTGTAAGAATAAGTGATTTTATCCTTTCCGGATGCTTTAATACATGCAATAACGCAACATGACCCCCTAAGGAGTTACCCAATAAATTAACATGATAATAATTTTTTGTCTCGATGAATTTATGAACATATTTTTCGAGGCCTCCTACAGTTGTATGAAATAAATCCAGCTCAAATAAAGGAAGTATAGGCACAATTACCCTGTGTGAATGTCTAAAGTGCTCTATCAGATCTTTAAAATTACTCAAGGCACCAAACAAACCGTGTAATAATACCAACGGTTCACCGTCGCCTTCTTCTATGAACCTAAACTTATCAGTTTGTTTAACCTCGTATTTCATCAGTATTTTTCCTGCAGCTAAAAAATAATCGATTCAATAAATACAAATAAAAAGAATTGAATTGAAAAAACCTTAGCTCTTATTTAATTATTGTTTTATCTTATATGCTAAAATACCTTTTTTTGTCGAATAAGCGCTTATTTAGAACTATAAGCTATTAGGTCCTTACTGATATTAGGCTGTTTTAGTGTAAGTTTAAAAATTATGTTAAAGGCAAAAAATAAATGAGAAATCCTAGTTTGTAAAAAATGCTTTTGTGCTGACGACTTCTTAATCATATTTTATCAGGTCTATATATTTTTACTTCTTTTGCTTAGTATTTTTCATAGGTTCTTTTTCATTACACTCAAATTTATTATATGCACGCTGGTTTTTCAACTGTCTGAAAATAAAAAACTTAAGAATTTAGATTTTCTTACTTTTGGAAACCGGAAGTGTTTAATAAATTTTTATAAAATCCTTAAAGACAAGGGGTTTATCTTTGCGCGTCTAAAATAGCAGGAGTTAATACAATAAGGGCCAGCTTGCAACGTTGAATAATCGCTCATCCGTATTAAATGAAAAACTTATTCATGATGAAGAAAATTTTTTTTATTTCTTGTGTTTGTTTCGGTGCGTTTGCTTCAATGGCGCCGGGAAATAGCGCCCTTGGGTCCGGGGATAAAAAGTTTTCCTCCCTTTTGCCTTCTATTTCAAGTGAAGCACCTGCCGTGGGTAAATGGATCGATTCCGTATATTCCACTATTCATCTCGATTCTTTCGGTTTAACTAAGGATATATTTTATTATGCCTGTAAAGGATACCAGTATTTATTAAACGAAAATAAATTGCAAAACACCTCTTTGCTTACTATTTGCGATTATAGTCAAAGCAGCAGCAGCAAAAGATTATATGTAATTGATCTGAAAGAGGGTAAATTAATATTTAACACCTATGTATCTCATGGAAAAAAATCAGGTGACGAATATGCCACCAGTTTTTCCAATCACTTAGACTCACATAAAAGCTCTTTAGGGTTTATGGTTACAGGTGAAACATATAGGGGGAAAAAAGGTTACAGCATGCATCTCGATGGTATGGAAGCAGGAATTAATAACAATGTACGGTTAAGGGATATCGTAATGCACGGTAGTAATTATGTGAATGCAAAAAGAGCTGATGAGGGAAATTCAATGGGAAGAAGCTTTGGTTGCCCGGCAGTCTCTTATGCAGAAAATCGGAAAATCATAGATAAAATAAAAAACGGTACCTGTTTCTTTGTGTATGCAGATGATAAATTGTATACTTCTTCATCTAAAATTTTAAATGCTCATTTCGACTGGTCCCTCGCAATGCAGCCAAATTCTGTTTCCGATCAAACTGATGATCAAAATAATTTTTCTTCCGTTATTCAATAATTAATTCGGTAACCAGTTTTTGCAAATCATATCGGCAGGCTTTCTTTCCAAAGATCAGGTCTTCATTGGGGGCTTTATGTATTTTCTGAAGGGCTTTCATTTAAATTAAAACGACTCAGATTAATTTCTCCGAATTTTTTTGTCCCAGGCGCTACTAACGTTCTGCTATTTTATGTACATCTTTCTTTATAAGGTAATGTCACATACTGTTGAGGGCACTTGCAAAATGATCTCTGTGATTTAAGGACCAATGATGGAGAAGAAAATTACTCATACAGAAGTAATAGATTTGTGCAATTATTTCGCATAAAAATTGCCATCATGTGCACCGTTCTTTTTGATATAAAAAATAGTATTGCGACAATCACTTTTAATCGCCCCGAAAAACTGAATTGTATTAACAGGGAAATGGCTTTGCTGTTTCAGCAAAAACTGGATGAATGCCAGCGTGACAATTCAATTCGTTGTGTATGCATAACAGGAGCCGGCAAAAGCTTTTGTGCTGGCCAGGATCTTACAGAAGTAGTGGATACTGATGGCAATGCTGTTAATAAAATTCTGAGAGAACAATATAACCCTATTATTTGGAAGATGCGGACACTTGAAAAACCGGTCGTTGGAGTTATTAATGGAGTGGCAGCGGGAGCAGGTTGTAATATAGCTTTTGCCTGCGACATAGTGGTAGCAACACACTCAGCATATTTTGTGCAAACCTTTTCTAAAATAGGATTGATCCCGGATAGCGGCGGGACCTATATCTTGCCGAGATTTATTGGTTGGCAAAGAGCAACTGCTCTAATGATGCTTGCTGATAAAATTTCTGCAACTGATGCTGAAAAAATGGGAATGATATATAAAGTTTTTCCGGATGAAGTTTTTGCGGAAGAAAGCATGAAGATTGCAACCACGCTTTCTCAAATGCCTACCAAAAGCCTGGCAATGATCAAGCAGGCGCTTAACTTTTCTGTTAACAACACTTTTGAGCAGCAATTGAAAATTGAAGACATGTACCAGCAAAAAGCTGTAGAAACAAGAGATTATAAAGAAGGCGTAAAAGCATTCCTCGAAAAGCGTAAGCCAGAGTTTACAGGTGAATAATAATCGATTCAAATAACCAGCAAGATTTTTTTATGAATGAAAAGGATCTGTATGCAAGAAAGGTTGTTGAGAGAATGATGCAACTTGATTACTTCAGTCAGTGGATGGGAGTTCAGGTGTTGGATATAAAAGAGGGATACAGCAAAATACAAATTACCTTGCGTAAAGAGATGTTGAACGGCTTTGCTATTGCACACGGCGGAATAACATTTGCCCTGGCAGACAGCGCTTTTGCATTTGCCTGTAATAGTGACGGAAAGCTGACAGTGGCATTAGATGCGAATATTTCATTTCCCAAAGCCGGCAAAGAAGGAGACATATTAACCGCCGAAGCAAAACTTATCAGCAAAACAAGTAAGACCGGTCTCTACTTAATTGAAGTAAAAAATCAACAAGGGGAGTTGGTTGCACTGTTTAAAGGCACTTGCTATAAAACCGAAAAAATGCTGCTGGAAAAACTGGAAGAGAAAAGTAAATAAAATTGCGCAGGAAAAATTTTTATCAGAAAAACATTGGGTCATTCTGCGATGCTTTTGGCAGATGTTGTACACGCAGCTACTTGTAACTTTGGATGCTAATCTGTTTGCATTCTTTATACCTGCTCATTATGTTTTATCAATTCAAAGAGTTTATACCTGTTGTTCATGAATCATCTTTTATTCATCCGCAAGCTGTTGTAACAGGAAATGTGATCATTGGTAAAGATGTTTACATTGGCCCTGGTGCTGCAATTCGGGGAGACTGGGGCGGTATCGTTATAGAAAATGGGTGTAATGTACAGGAGAACTGTATTATTCACATGTTTCCGGGCATCACAGTTGTATTAAAAGAATCAGCCCATATTGGCCATGGGGCGATAATCCACGGTGCAATAATTGGAAAGAATTCTATGATAGGAATGAATGCAGTAATCATGGATAATGCTGAAGTCGGAGATGAATGTATTGTTGGCGCATTAAGTTTTATTAAGGCTGAAGAAAAATTTCCCCCAAGAAGTTTGATCGTAGGTAATCCTGCAAGACGAATAAAAGAGGTTACTGATGAAATGATTGCCTGGAAAACTGAGGGCACAAAACTCTATCAATCTTTGCCCGGAGAAATGTTTCAATACTGGCAGGCATGCGAACCTTTAAGAGAACTACACCGTGAAAGACCAGGACAGGAAGCATTATACGAACTTTGGAGTTTATTTAAAAAGAGGATCTGAGTTACAAATTTTTTGTGATGCACCGCTCAAAATAAAAGATTTATCAAAAACATGGTGTGTCAATGATAGATTATCGTATTGCTCTCCCTAAAAATCTTTGGTGCGTGTATTGTGTAAAATTGCAGATTCCCGGTTGTTTCAATAAATTGCTGCTCCTGAACTTGTAAACTGCTGACTCCGGGCCAGGCCTCATAACCTATCTTTACGCGCTTCTAACAACTATGGATAAAACAAACTTCATTGATTATATAAGGATTTTTTGCAAAAGCGGTAATGGAGGTGCTGGCAGTAAGCATTTTATGCGTACTAAGTTTAATCCAAAAGCTGGTCCTGATGGCGGTGATGGAGGTCGCGGTGGCCATATCATTTTAAAGGGCAATAAGCAATTATGGACATTACTTCATTTGCGGTATTATAAAAATGTTTTTGCTGAAAATGGGGAGAACGGCAGCAAGAATAACAGAACGGGCAGAAATGGCAAGGATATAATTATTGAAGTACCCCTGGGTACCATTGCACGCGATGAGGAGACAGGCAATAAAGAAGCGGAGATCTTAGAAGATGGACAGGAGATAATATTAATGAAGGGTGGCCGCGGCGGTTTGGGAAACACAAATTTCGCAACCGCCACAAACCAGGCACCTGAATATGCGCAGCCTGGTGAGCAGGGAACAGAAGGATGGAAACTGCTGGAGCTGAAAGTATTGGCTGACGTAGGTTTGGTGGGCTTTCCCAATGCGGGTAAATCCACTTTGCTTTCAGTTATAACAGCAGCAAAACCTAACATCGCAGATTACGCTTTTACTACGCTAACGCCTCAGCTTGGCATTGTTGAATATCGTGATGACAAATCATTTTGTGTTGCAGATTTACCCGGTATTATAGAAGGGGCAGCAGAAGGCAAAGGATTGGGTCACCGCTTTTTGCGGCATATCGAACGCAATGTTGTACTATTGTTTTTAGTCCCGGCTGACAGTAAGGATCATAAAAAAGAATTTGAAATACTTGTGCGTGAATTAAAGGAATACAACCCCGAAATGTTGCAGAAAGATTTTGTAATTGCGATAAGTAAAGCGGATATGCTTGATGAGGAATTGAAAAAGGAGATTGAGAAAGAACTGCCGGAAAATATTCCTCATCTTTTTATTTCTTCTATTACGCACAAAGGCTTAGACGAACTGAAAGATATTTTATGGGCGACACTCAATACAAGCGCCAAATAATGTAAAAGAAAATTGCGTGCAGTTAATAGTACCCGGATGGAAATTCTGAAACACGTATTACTTAAGTCCAAACTTTTCCAGTTTGCTGCTGGTACTGTTGTGATCAGTGTGCCGTATGCCATGTATACCGAGGCCTCGGGCTACCTGTACAAACATGGGCCTGTCTTCAATATACACAACCTCGCGGGGCGTTGATTGTGCTATGTCCAGCGCAATGCGAAAGATATCTGCATCAGGTTTTCTGAAATGAACAAAACTGGAAACGATGAAAAAATCAGCAACCTCATTCAACTTAAATTTTTGAATACGATATGCCGCCAGTTCACGGCCCTCATTACTTACCACGGCGACTTTAAGACCATGCTTCTTTTTTAATTGCTGGATCATTTCAATCATTCCGGGTAATGGTTGCGATTGATTGCACATGAATTGCCAGAACTTGTTTCGTGTAAAAGATCGTTTTTTATAAAACACTACGCGGTCGAGGTATTCGTCAAGCGTGATCTTGCCCACTTCGAGTGTATCAAAACACAGGTGGTGCCGCTCCTCTGTTTCTTCGGGGTCGAGCCTAAAAACATCAATGGCTTTTCTGCGGCAACCTCGGTCCCAGCCATTGGTGAGGAGTACGCCGCCAATATCAGTGAAGATGGTGTTAATGGAAGGTGTTTTTGCCATGCTTGTCTAAAAATTATTTTGAGTAAATGTTCTGTGTACTAATGTAATGAAAGTAAACTTTAATAAATGATGGTTAACCAGTGCGCCTCTTTTAATTCATTTTTATAACTTGTACATAAAACAGGCCTATGAATACCAACCTGCTTATCATTGGCGCCGGGCCATTTGGTCTTGCGATGGCTGCACACGCAAAACATCTCGGTATTGATTTTATCATGGTTGGCAAGCCTATGGAGTTCTGGAAAATGAATATGCCCGAAGGTATGTACCTCCGCTCTGCATGCGATTGGCATCTCGATCCGAAAAATGAGCATACGATAGAAAGATTTCTCTCAACACAACACCTGGCACCGGCTGATGTGGAACCATTGTCAAGAAATTTTTATTTGTCTTATACGGAATGGTTTCAAAAGCAAAAGCAGATTACCGCGCTGCCCGTGTATGTGGATCGACTTGATTATGCAGATAATTATAAATACTACGCTGTTACTGATGAAGGTGATATTATTACTGCAAATAATGTGGTGATTGCTTTGGGATTTAAATATTTCAAACATATTCCACCTGAATTCGAAAATATTTTTCCGCAAGACGCCTGTTCACACACCTGCGATCTTACAGATATGAAATCCATGCAGTACAAAAGATGTCTTATACTTGGCGGAAGGCAAAGCGCTTTTGAATGGGCTGCATTGTTAGCAGAGGCAGGCGCAGAGACTATTTATATTTCTCACCGTCACAAATCACCTGAGTTTATGGCTTCAGACTGGTCATGGGTGAATCCAATTGTTGATAATATAGTGCACGAACCCGGATGGTTTCGCAATCTTGCTGCGGAAGAAAAAGATTTGCTTAGTAAAAAACTGTGGGAAGAAGGACGTTTAAAGATTGAACCATGGCTTGAAAAACGTGTGATGAAAGATAATGTAAAGTTGTTGCCGTACACAGAAATTATTGCCGGCAAAAAATTACCAAAAGGTGAATTGGAAGTTGCATTTAATAACGGGGTTACAATTACGGTTGATCATATCATTTTCGCAACAGGCTACAAAGCGGTGATCAGCAAGGTGCCTCTTCTTGCCAGAGGGAATATTTTATCAAAGCTTGCCATACAAAATAATTTTCCTGTGCTCAATGAATATTTTCAAACAAACATGCCCGGGTTATTTATTACGAGTATGCCTGCCTCACAGGACTTTGGACCATTCTTTGGTTTCACCATTGCAGTTCGAACCTCTGCAAAACTAATTGGAGAGGCATTGAATATGCTCAGCCAAAAAAATATGCAACCGGTTAGCTAAAATAGCTATACAGAATCCTGAATAATACTAAACCCATTTTGGAATAAACATTTTTTAACCTTATTCCTTGCAAACTTTTACTGTAAATCTTATTGCGGGTCTTACAAAATAGCGGTCATATTTTTTAGTATAGGGTGTTATTGCTCCGTTGTTTATCATGTAAAAGCCGGTTTCATGTTCATCGCTGACATATTGCATACCAAGCGACCACCTGTTTTTCATATCGTTTAACCACCGTAGTTTTTCATCAGGAGATTTTAAAGTGTCAAAATGATTTTTGTACTCCGGAGTATAAATAAATTCCAATCCAAAAACGATCCAATCAGAGGGAAGCGGTATGATGTAGTCCGGAATTTCGAAATCGTTCCATCCCTTTTTATAAGGGTATACCAGCAGGTTTGTATCGGTTAATTCGCTGCCCGGCATTTGAGCATTTGTATTCCATTCATACCAGTGTAAACGTACAGGCACTTGCAGCGTTGGCGCTTTTTCATCAATTAATATACTCACCTTTTTTATATAGCCACGCGTGCCATAAATATTATTATATCGGGATATTATTACTAATCTTGTTTCCGGGCCAGGCCCGATATATTGTTTTATGCGACCGATTTTTTTATTCAGCGTATGTTCATCAGTGTTTCTGCAACTTGATACAGTTACCGGTTGAAGACTTAACATTTCGGGGACCATTTTTAAAACCATGCCCTCTTTAAAATTGCTTACAGCAACAGAAAGTTTTCTGTAGCCGAGAAATTGTACAACAATAGAATCGTTTCGGCTTAATGAGTCGATCGATAGAGAGAAATATCCGTTTGGGTCTGTGTATACAACTCTTTGCTGAAATTGAAATAATACAATGGCATAAGAAAGGGGTTTATTGTTGGATGCATCAATTACTCTTGCTGTTACTGCCTGGCCATTTGTGATTTGAAAACAAAAAAGAAAGAAAACCGGGAATAATCTTTTCATTCGCCGAAGTTATTAAGGGTGTGGTAATGCATAAGTTTTTTTTGTACCCAGCATTCGAATAACTATTAGGCCTTGTTGCGTCGCACACTTATACGTTCACTATTCTATTCGACAGTTCTTATCTTCTTTAATAAACTTTCTTTTTTGCAAGTATTGAAAAATCGCTCTCATCTCTTACGATCGTGTTACTTAATTTGCCAAGCCCCTGTACTTCCATTTCTATTACATCGCCTTCCTGCAGCCATTGTTCTTTATAATTGGGATCCCGGAGTTTTCCTGTTCCGTTTAGTTCGAGAAAGCAACCTGTTCCCACCGTACCGCTGCCAATAATATCACCGGGATATAAAGCCGTACCATAAGAGCAGCGTTCTATGATCTCCGCAAAGGTCCAGTCCATATCACCCAAATTTCCTTCACTTACGATAACGCCATTTACGGAACATCTCATTTGAAGATTCCAGCTTTTTCCAACATGATTTTCTTTGGCCAGTACCTCGAAAGGTCCCAGTTCATCCAAACTAACAAGACAAGGGCCCAGCACCGTTGAAAAATCTTTTCCTTTCGCAGGACCAAGATTCAGTAACATTTCCTCTATCTGTAATTTTCTTGCGCTCATATCATTCATGATCATCAAGCCTGCAATGTAGTTGTCGGCTTCTTTTGCTTCTATATTTTTCCCATTTTTTTTTATAACAATTGCAACTTCCAGTTCGAAGTCGAGCTTTTCAAAATGATCGGGCATACAAACGATTTCTCCGGGTCCTTGTACGCTGTGATGATTGGTAAAATAAAAGATGGGGTATTGATCAAATTCAGGGATCATGGGAACTCCACGATTTCTACGCGCTGCCTCAACATGTTTGCGAAAAGCATAAGCATCCCTGCAGCTTGCGGGGAAAGGAACGGGGGATAACAGCTCTACTTCCGAAACGGGCTTTCCTTTATCCCTCGATATGCGACCTTCTTCGATTGCACTGTTTACTGCCACTGCATTGTCAAAATAATCATCCCAATAATTTAAAAACATACTCATGGAAGAGGGGAACTCCGGATGTACATAATCCGCATCAAACACGCGCCCATCAATAAGAAATGCAAGCTGGTCGTGTCCTTCATTCAGATAAGAAACTAATTTCATATAACTATGAATATTTATTTGCAGCGCGTAAAAGTAGGGTGAATTTTTTATGTGCCCATTATTGTTTGCGCCAATGAATTTTTTAAAAGGATCCAAACATGGCTCGTATTGCTCCTTTAGAACAAAGCTGGTATCATAAAAATTTGTTTAATCATTATACTCGTTCAGTTTGTCACAAAAAATCTTCTCAAATTCCTTTAATTCATGATTATTTTTGTTGGCATTGAAAAAGCAACCGGATGAATGAAGAAAAATCATTGAATTTCCTGGAAGAGATCGTTGAAGAGGATCTTAAAAGCGGCAAATATAAAACGATATTGACGCGGTTCCCGCCCGAGCCCAATGGCTATTTGCACATCGGGCATTCAAAAAGTATTTGTTTGAATTTTGGGCTTGCCCTAAAATATGGTGGCGCAACCAATCTTCGTTTTGATGACACCAATCCCACGACCGAAGAAACAGAATATGTGGAAAGCATAAAGGAAGATATTGCATGGCTTGGTTTTAAATGGGCAAACGAATTTTATGCAAGTGATTATTTTGAACAGTTGTATGAGTTTGCTGTCAAGCTTGTGAGGAAAGGTTTGGCATATGTGGATGACAGCACGAGCGAGGAAATTGCAGAACAAAAAGGAACACCTACGCAGCCCGGTGTCAGAAATAAATTTGCAGATCGCAGCGTGGAAGAGAATTTGGTTTTGCTGGAGGAAATGCGTGAGGGAAAATATAAAGATGGTGAAAGAGTTTTGCGTGCAAAAATTGATATGGCTTCACCAAACATGCATATGCGCGACCCTGTAATGTATCGCATAAAACATGCACATCATCACCGCACCGGCGATAAGTGGTGCATTTATCCCCTGTATGATTTTGCGCATGGCCAGAGTGATTCTATAGAAAATATCACACATTCTGTTTGTACGCTTGAGTTTGTTTCCCATCGCGAGTTGTATGACTGGTTTATTGAGAAACTCGAAATATTCCCTTCGCGCCAATACGAATTTGCGCGATTGAATTTGAATTACACAGTGATGAGTAAGCGCAAACTGTTGCAACTTGTGAATGATAAATACGTGGAAAGCTGGGATGATCCGCGAATGCCAACGATCAGCGGTTTTAGAAGAAAAGGATATACACCCGAAAGTATTCGTGATTTTTGCGATAGGGTAGGCGTTGCGAAACGCGAAAATCTGATCGACATTGGCCTGCTGGAATTTTGTGTACGCGAACATTTGAACAAAATTGCGTTGCGAAGAATGGTAGTGTTTGATCCGTTGAAGATTGTAATTACGAATTACGGCGAAAATCAATTGGAGTTAATGAAGAGTGAAGACAATCCTGAAGATAAGAGCACGACATACCGTGAAATTCCATTCTCCGGTGAATTATATATCGAGCGTGAAGATTTCATGGAGAAGCCGCCGAAAAAATATTTCCGGTTAGCACCCGGGGCGATGGTGCGTTTGAAGAGCGCATACATAATCAAATGTGAAGAGGTGATAAAAGATGAACAAGGCAACATTACTGAGGTAAGATGCACATACATTCCGGAAAGCAGGAGCGGTGATGACACTTCCGGTATTCATGTAAAAGGTACTTTGCACTGGGTGAGTATTAAACATGCGATAAATGTGGAGGTACGCTTGTATGATCGTTTGTTCCGTGTGGAAGATCCTTCAAATGAAGAAGGTAATTTTAAAGATTATATCAATCCCGATTCTCTGAATATTATCAAAACTGCCTACGCAGAACCCTCGTTAAAGAAAGCAAAATTTGAAGAACGCTATCAATTTTTGCGCAAAGGATATTTTTGTTTGGATAAAGACACAAGCGAAGATGGAATGATCTTTAACAGGACAGTGACCTTGAGAGACACATGGGCAAAGGAGCAGAAGAAGACATGAGCCCGGTTAAAGGCTTTAAGTGATTTGCCTCAAATAAAAGATGGTGCAGTATCCTGCATGCTTTAATTTTTAATATCTGCATGAGAAAACTGTATGTCATATTTTTTGCCCTTTGTTTTCTGGAAGGCGATGTTGTTTGTAAAAAATCGGTTACATCACGGGAGACCGTGCGATCAGAGGAGGACGCTTTAAGAGTAAATCAAACTGTAACATACGTAATACCAAAAGGGGAACATTATCCAACACTAAATCCGCTTGTGTTTACAAGTAGGGGCAAAATCACTTTTTATGCTGTTTTTGACAGTTCCTGTATCTATAAAACAGTTGATCCCCTGAATCAAAATGACATAAACAAATTGTATGGCTTCTCGGATTGTAACACGCAGCATTTAATAAACAGTGCACGAATAGGCTGGAGATGGAGTAACGGCTCTCTCCGCATTTTTGCTTTCATACACAATAACAGTGTCATGTTATCCAGGGAAATCACAACAGTGAAAATTGGTCGTAAAATGAATTGCAGCATTAACTGCCTGGCAAACCAATATAGGTTTACAGTAAACAATAAGACTGTGCAACTGCCGCGCAATTGTAGTGACAACTATAGCAGATATAAATTATTTCCTTACTTCGGTGGTGATGAAGCAGCACCTCAGAGGATAAAAATAAAAATAACAGAATTGAGTAATTGAGAATAAGTGTTTCAACCTTCTATTGCGCGGTTAATAAATTTTATCATCGGTTGCAGGGTTGCAAATGCATCAGTAATTTTTTTCGCAAGCATTTCATTGGTCAAGTCTGGATCATCCAGTTGTTGCATCGCGATAAAACTTTTCAATTTAATAAATCCGATGGCAGGATTGGTTTCCTCATAGCCTTTTGGTGGCCTGCTTAAACTGATGTCTTCACCTTTATATAATTCTCCATAAACAGTTTTAAACCTTTTGTTACCGATAATTTTTGAAAACTCATCAAAGCAATAATCAATTTCCTGTCTTACCTTTTTTAATTCTTCAGGCATAGGCATCCATAATCCCCCACCTACAAAACTTTGCCCGGGCTCACAATGAAAATAGTAACCCGCAAGCATGCTTTTTCTCCCGCCTTTATTGATGCTGGCGCCAAAATTGGTTTTGTACGGAGATTTGTCTTTGCTAAAACGTATGTCGCGATTAATGCGAAACATACAATCTTTCGCCTTTAACGAAGCAAGTTTATCATCTTTCCTGGAATGAATTTCAATTACTTTTTGAACAAGATTTTCAAAATCTTTTTTTGCGGTTTCATAACGTTTCCGGTTGGCTTCAAACCACTCCCTGTTATTATTTTTCTTCAGGTCCTTCAGAAATTTTACTGTGGCCGGTTGTAACATATCGATCTTTTTAAAAGAAGACAAGTTAATAAAAGAATGCTCAAAAATTAAGGAGTGATATTAATTTTCATGCTGAATTTATACAGCTTAGTATAATTCCATAATTGAAAGGCAAATGGATTGCACTGCTTACTGATAATCGAATACTGACTACTGCAGATTAATATATTTGTTTATTGTCATCCTGTTCACTACCCACAGCACTGCCAATATTAATAGTCCGGACACAATTGTGAGATAAGAGAGATAAGGGCTTATATATATGCTTTGTGATTTCAGCCAGCCCCTGAGTAAGAATTGTAATAGTGCCAATACTGCTAAAACAATAAGTGTTATTATAACATTGGGCGGAAAAAATTGGTTCATTAAAAATTGTTGTAATTGTTTCGGTGCTGCACCGAGCGTAATGAGCAGCCTTATTTCGTCCTTACTTGAGGCAACTGTTAATTGAATGAACAACGTGAATATTAATAATGCAAACAGCAACATAACTGCTCCTGTGATCCATGAAATATCAACTACTGTATTTACAACCTGCCTGTATTTGCTGAAACGGGTTTTGTCTGCATCAGTTGTAAGGCCGTGACTTTGCAGGTATTTTACAAGTTCAGGATTTCCGGGATCTTTTGTTCTTATTACAACTCTCGACGGCCTTGTATTTTGCTGCGCGCCAAATTGTTTATTTGCCCAATCCATAAAAGGCTGAGGTACCAGCACCGATGAAATACGATCACTAAAACCTACTACTTTACCATAATAACTTATAGGACCCAAAGGCGTTTTAATCCTGATATCTATAGGCAGGTTCTTTACGAGTTCCTGTGTAAGTTGCGGCAGGTCCTGCGATGTGGCAAAGCCGAAATTATACATATCCAAAAATTGGTTGGGCACGATCATAGGGATAAACCTGGAGTTGTTATCCCATTTCCAGTCGTTGCTTTGCACATCAATAAATTCATCGGGTACGCTTTCAAAGAATATTTCTGAATAAAAAGGTATTTGATCGCTTACGCTTTGTGCTGCTACTTTAAAATGGCATGGAGTTAAAATACCAATGGCATCCGTAAAAGGTTGCTTTTTAAGATCAGCAATTTCCGCATCGGTCAAATTGGTAGCGCTAACAGTTTTATCGGTTACAATTTTATTAACAACAAGAAAATTGGCAATACTATCCTGGTTGCTTTTGCTATTCAGTAAACTGCTATAGTTTGACTCTATTTGTACAGCGGATAAAATCAGCAGCAATGCGATAGACAAACCTACCACAGCCAATACAAACCGTGTTCGCCCGCTGCTGGTTTGTATCAATTTTTTTAACAACCGGTTCAGCATACTGTCTGAGTTTTGAGTTTGTTATTTATTGCTGTTTACTTATTCTTCGTTTTCATTAATTTTTATTTCATCCTAAAGATTCAAAATGCGTGTATAATTAAAATGAGTATCATCTTCAAGATCTGTCAATAAAAATCCTGCCTCTCGTTTACTACATTCCTGTGCAATAAGTGAGGAAGCTTTAGCAATATTCTCGTGGTCAAGATGACTGAAAGGCTCGTCCATAATAAGCCAATCGAATGGTTTTATTAATGCACGGATAATTGCAATCCGTTGTTGTTCACCATAACTGCATAAACCGGCACGCTGATGTAAAATATGAGTTACACCAAGGCTTTCGGCCATTGAATCTATTATAGAAGTATCATAAAAAGGTTTTTGCAGCACACGGTTCAATTCAATATTTTCCCTTGCCGTTAAGTTTGAAAACAAACGAAGATCCTGGAATACAATGCTCAAATTTTGCTGTCGCATCCTGGCCAAAGTATCACCATTTATTTGTTTCAAATCTTTATTACTCCATAAAACGGTTCCTTCATAATCATAACGAAGCTTATAGATAATATGAACGAATGTAGTTTTACCTGAACCACTTGGCGCTTTAATTTTTATCCATTCACCTTTTGAAAATTGCAAATGCCGGTTCCATAAACCGGAATCACGTTTTGCGAATTTATCCTTCAATGGAACGGGAACGATCTGTTTTAATTCTATCTCCATATAGTTATTACTGAGTAGAGGCTCAAAAATTTTCCGGTATTGTAATGAATGTAATAAACATCAATCCGCTTACCTGAAACGATAAGCGATATAATGCCAATATAGAAAATAAAAAAATAAAGTTTTTACGTGTGTTTCTTATTAGTGCCGATCAGGCTTTCTATTAATGCCGTTGCAAGCGAGAGCAAAATACTAAATAATAATGCAGACCACCAGTCTCTTACCGTGAAGCCCGGAACAATGGCTGCTGCCCATTTTATAATAAGAATATTAATAACAAGCAGGAATAAACCGAGCGTAACGATAGTAATGGGAATTGTGAGTATAATGAGAATTGGTTTTACAAAACCATTTAGCAGGGCAAGCACTACGGCAAGTATAATGGCCGTAATACTGTCATTGATATTTACACCGGGCAGCAAGTATGAAACTATTAAAGCTGCCACGGCAGTAACAAGTATCTTGCCTATAAATTTTCCCATGTTAAATAACGATCAGTTCGTAAAAATCTTCCGGATTAAGATATTTGGTTGCAAGCTGCATTAATTCTTCAGAGGATATTGTTTTTATTGTTTGCACGCTGTTATAAAAGTACGCCTCTGTAAGATTATTAAGAATATAATTTTTCCACCGGCCAATTATTTGAAAAGGGCCATCAAGATCACCAAGGATTGAGCCGATCATGTAATTGCGCACCAGGTGCAATTCTTCCTCACTTACAGGCTTTTCGCGCAGCCCCTGCATTTCTTTATACACTTCCGTAACTGTGGCATTGCAAACATCACGTCCTGCTTCTGTACTTATTACCCATGCTGTTTGTTGAATATGGTTCTGCAAAAAACTATGAATGCCATAAGTATAACCCTTATCCTCGCGAATATTGCTCATTAGCCTTGAACCAAAAAAACCACCAAAAATATTATTCAATACCTGCACTTTTATAAAATCAGGATGATGCCTGTTGGGGAATGGTCGTGCAATTCTTACAGCCCCTTGTACGCCGTTCGGATCATTCAGGATATTATGTTTTTTGCCAGAAGCAGGGTGCGTGTTATGATCGATTGAAGATACCTTGTTTTTATTGAAAGGTAGTGCACCGAAATTTTTATTAAGCTGTTGCTGAATATCGGCAGGCAACTTTCCCGCAACAAACACAATACAGTTGCCATTTATATAATGCTGTTTAAAAAATTCAACTGCTTCATCTCTCTGCAGTGCATCATACTCTTCCATGGAAGTGTATTTGCCATATGGATGCTGGGCACCATATAATAGTTCATCTATTACACGGTTGCCTACGAATTCACATTTCTTTAGATTGACCGCTAACTTTTGTTTTTGTATTTGTTTGTAAATCGCTAATTCCTCTTGAGGAAAAATGCTTTCAGTAAGCAGTTCTGCAACAACCGGGAGCAATTTATCCATGTGTTTATTCAGGCAATGCAGCATTAAAGATGCCGTTTCATTATAACAATTCCGGTTGAGGTAAGCGCCGTAATATTCAAAATGTTCATTAATGCTGTATGCCGTTTTATTTTTGGTTCCGTTTTTCAGCAGGTAATTTGTGGTAGCAGCAACAATATTTTTTTCTTCAAACCAGTTGCCCGCATAAAAAACCCACTCGACCATTAATACATCCTGTTCACCAGCATTAATCGCATAAACAGGGATACCATTATCCAATGTAAAAAATTGATAAGGCTTTAATCTCAGGTCAAGCTCAACGGCATCAAGCATGGGTGGTTGCACCTTTCTGTCGATCATACAATTATATTAAGGGGACAAAAATAACTGAATAGCAAGATAATCGTGTTAACAGAAAATGCAGCTATTTTTTGTGACGAACTTTTGGAATAACTATGATACTTCGTTTCCCGGTTAACCGGGATCACTTGTACGGCTTTATCCTTGATCGGCAAACAATTTTAAAAATTTAATTTCAAGTCAGAGACCGGGTGCATAGTATTAGGAAGTATGGAAACTTCAGCTCAACGCAATAAACGAAGTTAAACCTGTGAGGTTCCAAAAACCTCACAGGTTTTTTCAAATTATATCATTCTATTACTTTTTCTTACTCTTCTTTATCGCTTCATCATAATCTTCCTGGTCTTTTTCATTGGGCAGATCTTCTATATTTGCCTGTTCACGTAAATATTCTTCTGCTCTTTGCCCCAGCAAAGAATTGGGCGGTGTAGTGTTTAGCATATTGTTATTTCTCATATCCTGTTTGCTTTTTTGTTGCTCCTTCGGATTGCCCACATCTGGTTGCCCTTGTTCCTCCGCATCACGCAGGTCTTTACTTTTCTTGTCCATAATTAGTTTTTTTATAACCAACAAAAAAATGATACCAAAAGAATCTCAGTTTATTCGAATAGGCTGATGCGACAGGCTTCATTCTTTTCTTAAACGGCTCAAAAAAATTGTTATCTCTTTCATAAACCACTTACCAACAATACTTAACTTGGACACTCTTTACAACTATATAAATTGTTGCTATTTTGAAATTCATTTTTTTACTTGCTTATTTTTCTTTTACCAGTATTTGTTTAACTGCTCAAAAAACGAACAGTGCTTATCAACTGCATATTCGTAAAGCTACATCCTCAATTATCGTGGATGGTGAAATGAATGAACAGGCATGGCTGAATGCTGATGTTGCCAAAAATTTTTTCCAGATCACACCCATGGATACAAGTCATGCCATAGTACCCACGGAAGTACGTATGACATACGATAATGAGAATTTATATATTATCGCCACCTGCTACAAAGTGAGTTCATTGCCATATATGGTTGAATCGCTGCGACGCGATTTCAACTTTGGCAAAAATGATAATTTTATTTTTTGCATCGATCCTTTTGAAGACCGCACCAACGGTTTAACTTTTGGCGCTAATGCAGCGGGAGCACAATGGGATGGCATGTTATATGAAGGTGGCACCAACAACGCCAATTGGGATAATAAATGGATTTCAGCGGTAAAAAAATATCCTGATAAATACATATTCGAGGCGGCAATTCCTTTTAAAACCATCAGGTACAAAAAAGGAAATACCGAATGGCGGGTTAATTTTAGCAGGCTCGATATAAATGTTGCGGAAAAATCCGGATGGGCGCCTGTGCCAAGACAATTCCCATCGGTTTCTCTTGCTTATACGGGCACACTTGTATGGGATCAGCCACCACCTGATCCTGGTTTGAATATTTCTGTTATTCCCTACGCACTCGCCGGAGTTTCTAAAGATTATGAACATAAACAAAAAGCCGATTACAGGAAAGATATTGGCGGCGATGCAAAGATCGCTATTACATCTTCACTCAATTTGGATCTTACTGTCAATCCGGATTTTTCCCAGGTTGAAGTGGACAAGCAGGTCACTAATCTTGATCGCTATGAATTGTTCTTTCCCGAGAAGCGGCAATTCTTTTTAGAGAACAGTGATCTCTTTGCAAATTTTGGTTATCCGAATATTCGTCCCTTCTTCTCCCGCAGGATCGGGTTAGGCGTACCTATCAGCTTTGGTGCAAGACTAAGCGGCAGTCTCAGCAAAGACTGGCGTATCGGTGCAATGGACATTCAAACAAAAAGCGTTGATGAAACCGGGTTGCCCGTGCAAAACTTTGCTGTAGTTGCTTTACAGCGAAGGGTATTTTCACGCTCCAACATCAGGTTCATGTTTGTAAATAAACAATCCATTAATTATGATGCATCAAAAGATACAACCAAGCCACAATATTCTTTATACAATCGAAATGTTGGAATAGAATATAATCTTGCGTCATCAAATAATTTGTGGACAGGAAAAGCATTGTTTTTAAAATCTTTTAGCCCCGAAATAAGTGATAAAGATTTTGTTTTTGCCGACAGCCTTCAATACTTCAATCGCAAGTGGAAGATATCATGGCAAAATGAGGTCGTCGGAAAAAATTATATTGCTGAAGTTGGTTACGTGCCGCGTAAAAATTATATCAAATTCAACCCGTCGATTGCCTATTTATTTTTCCCCAAAAAAGGTAAAGTATTAAGTCATGGTCCAAAGATCAGCTCTACTTATTTTTTCGACAAAACATTCTCGCAAACAGATAATGAAACTTTCCTTTCTTATATTTTTAATTTTCGGGATCAGAGCACCGGTGATGTATGGATAGCACATGACTATGTGCAATTGTTGCAGCCATTTGATCCTACAAACTCTGGTAAGGACACACTGGCAACGGGTTCCAGGCACCGCTGGAATGCATTTGGGATGGATTATGTGTCGAGGCCGCAGCAACTATTTACCTTCGATTTTTCTACACGGTTTGGCGGATATTATAATAATGGAACAAGACTTAATCTTTCAGGCGATCTTGGTTATCGGTTCCAACCTTATGTGAGCATTACACTTGGCGTTAGTTACAATCATATTGATTTACCTGAACCATGGGGACAAACAGATTTATGGCTTATCGGTCCCCGTGTTGATGTAACCTTTACAAATAAACTATACTTCACTACGTTTATCCAATACAATAACCAGTTGAATAATATCAATCTCAACACGCGGTTGCAATGGCGGTATAAACCTGCTTCAGACCTGTTTCTTGTTTACACTGATAATTATTTTCCCGCACCATTTTCAGTGCGTACGAGGGCGTTGGTATTAAAATTCACTTACTGGTGGAATATTTAAAAATGATTGAGCCTGGTACTATCGCACAGCTGTTTTCTGTGGAATAAAACTTAAATTTTTGGTCAAAAATCATGTAACTTTTGTCAGTAAAAAAATTAATTCAATTTTTAAAAATAACCGAATCTTGCAAAAAATTTTCAGGTTTAAATTAACTTCTATGAAAAAGCTGCTGCTATTAATTTGCTACATGTTGTTTTCAATATCGTTAATCTTTGCTCAAAACGACAGTGCAAAGTTTGATGTTATATTAAAGGTTAATGGTGATGAAATGGTTGGTAAAGTCACAGAAATGGGAGATGATTTTATAAAATTTGTTTATAAAGGTGAAGCCTTATCATATACTGTGAAAAAACAGGACATACTTAAAATCACCTATGCCAGCGGTCGTGTAGAAGTTATCAGTAAAGCCGGCCTGCCCGCGGATAGCGCTGGAACCGGGCAAAACTCAATAAACAATTCTACTGCGGAAAGCAGGCGTAATAAAGCGGCTGTTTTGCCTTTTATCTTTTTAATCGATCAGCAAAGCGGAGCCGATGAGATGAGCTTCAGGATTCAGTCAGAATGTTATAAGGTCTTTAGTGGTAAGGCCGCGACATTACAATTCCAGGATCCAAATACAACGAACGCATTATTAATAAGAGCTAATATTACAAAAGACAATTACAGGGCTTATACAATGGACCAGGTATGTTCGATACTTGGCGTTCAATATATTGTACAGGGAACAGTTACCGTGAATCATGGATCTCTGAATGCAACGAATTCCGGGAACAGCAAAACATCAAGTTCAGGTACTGCAGACTCAAAAGGAAACAGCAAGAGTAAAACAGATACATACTCCTCTACAACAGTTTCTCAAAACTATAAAACGACTGTGACTATGAATATTTTTGATGATACCGGCAAAAATATTTATGGCAAAGACAGGGAATCTTTCTGGCAAACTGATGATGCTTACAAAATAACTATCCAAACTCTTGCAAAAAAGGCTCCTATATATGCAAAATAAAAATTGAAATTCTGTGGCACTGCATAAGCATCAACTCATTTCTAAACTGATGGTTTTGATTTGCAAATTTTTAGAAAGGATTTTTAAGAAATTATTGTTCGGACGAGAGCGAATATGTTTTAGGAATAAAATGTTTTTTACAGTATTTGATTAAACTCCAAACGTTCTCCGTCGGGACCGGTTATGTTAAAGTATTTGCAGCCATTTTTCCAGAAGTTCAGAAACACAGGGGCTTCTTCAACCACATTAAAACCTGCATTTTTCAATGCTGCGAAAGCTGAATCAATATCCGGAACATCAAAAGCGATATGATCTATATGTCCGTCTTTGCGATCTTTGATCTGTCCTGATTCCGGTGCAGGAAACTGGTAAATTTCT
>DATBFI010000071.1:0-2216 GCA_036558585.1 Chitinophagaceae bacterium | reverse complement strand
TGATTATGATTATGTAGTCCAGTCTCCAACTTCAGAAGGATACGGTAAGGTTCCGATAGAAGGTTATTTTCATGGACTTATCCCGGTATTAAGTAGCTCATCCATTCTTGCAAACTATATTACTAATTTTAGCAAACGGGGGTTTGTATTCGATTTAAAAGATCCCGATTCTTTGTTTAGAGTGCTGAAATATATCTATTGTGGATTTGCTAAAGAAAAAAAAATGGAAATGATTAAAGAGGGGAGGTTATTTGTAAAAGACCTTACAATTGATAAATGGGCAAAAGATTATATAGAAAAAATTAATAGCTATTATCATTTGACTATTGCAAAATTAGAATTGATTCCTGATCATGAAAACAAACCGTGTACATTATAATTCTATAACCGGTTATGCTATCGCATTAATTTGTGGCGTTTTAGTAGGATTAAGAATCTTGCCACAGTTTATTGCTGTTCCTTATGTATTGCTTAGCCTGATTTGTGTATACTTTGCACTTCGAAATAATATAAGGATACTCACCCTTTTGCCCTACCTCATTTATACCGAAATTTTTATGAGGGCATACGTTTTAGTGGTCCCTTATTTATATCTGCAATATCTTTTTATTATCATATTCTCAGTAATGATTTTAAAAAATGAGGGGAATGTAAAACTACACTCCAGAACTTTTGTATTTCTTTTTTTGTTTATGCTTGTAGAACTCATAAACACGTCAAGGTCTGATGCTCCGGATATTTCCAGGGCTCTTGTAATAAATGATCTTGTCCTCGTACTAATGGCTTTATGGGCTTCATGTAATGTTATTAAACCTGTTTTAGCAAATAAAATATTGACCAGCATCAAGTATGCAGGTGTTTATTTAGCCGCGATTGTTTTTGCACGGTATCTTGTTGGAGACGTTCGTTTTAGTGGTTATTCTGCTTCCGAAGGTACCAATGGCCTGGCACCTGTGCAGATAAGCGGTTATTTGGGTTTTGCCTGCACGGTCTTCTTTTTTTCTATAATGAATGATCAGGAAAGAAGGAATCTATTGATAAATCTTGTATTGTTTTCTTTTACCTGTATAATAATGTTATTGAGTTTCTCAAGAGGCGGATTATATTTTTTGGGAATTTCTATGTGCCTTTATTTTTGTTTTAACAGAACTCAACTTAAAAGTTATTTCCTATTTCTGTTGCTTATCCCGGTAGGTATATTTATTTATAATTACGTAAATGAAAAAACCGAGGGTTTAATTGTGGAAAGATATCAGGAGGAAGGTTCATCCGGGCGGGATCGGTTAGTTGAGGCAGGATGGACGTTATTTGAATCGGAGCCACTTACTGGTGTAGGTACAGGAAATTTTAATAGCAAAGTTAAAACGCTGGGTCTTTACGGAGTTGAATCTGGTGCCCATAATGAATTTATACGCATTGCTGCGGAGGATGGGATTTTAGGCATTGTTGCCTACGGATGTTTTTATATTTTACTTTTTTACGAAATACTTCACAGGAACAAGATCCAAAGAGAATACGCGATCTATTTTTTGTTATTTTTTTGTTTGATCAGTATTCATAACGGGTTAAAAATTTCATTGCAACCACTCTTACTAACGCTTGCTGTAGCAACTCCATCTTTAATCAGGATCAGAAAAAAATCAAATGTACCAGTTACTGGAAACACAGTTGTCTACAATTAAGGAGATTGCGATCTGTCATCAGGAATGTTTTCCCAATTCCTTCTCATCTAAACTTCATAACAGTTACTTAACAAAAACTTTAGAATGGTTCCTGGCCTCGGATAATAGATTTTTATTTCACATTGAGGCACAGAACCAGGTGATAGGCTATTGCGGAGGTTTTAAATCATCTTTCCGCGGCGATGGCTCAACCAGTGGGATGCTTCAATATGCAATGAAGGAAGCTATAATGGGAATTATAAAAAAACCAAATCTTATTTTTCACCGTGAGTTACGAAGGCATTATCCATTGATCGCAAAAAATATTTTTAAAAAGATATTTCGTTCCAAACGAATTCAAACGATTGCCACAGATTGTGTGACTTCAAATTCAAAAATTGGCCTCGTAGTCATTGGTGTACATCCCGATTATAGGGGAAAGGGTGTTTTTGAATTATTGATGAAAAATTTTGAGGAAGAATCTAAAAAAAGAGGTGCTCGGGAAATTACTTTGAGTGTGAAATCCTTAAATGCCAGGGCAATTGCTGCATATAA
>DATBFI010000070.1:0-6222 GCA_036558585.1 Chitinophagaceae bacterium | reverse complement strand
GGAGTGAGTGCATAACCGCAACTTTGCGGCCTTAATTTTAACTGGTGGGATAGCGCCAGCAAAACAAAAACATAAAAAATGAGTCAACTACATTTCACAACAAAACATGCGAACGAGGCTACCGTGCAACGCAGCTGGTGGGTTGTAGACGGTACTAATCAAACCGTAGGTCGCCTGTGTTCCAAAATTGCGGCAGTTCTTCGTGGTAAGAACAAAGCCTTTTTTACGCCACATGTAGATTGTGGCGATTATGTCATCGTAATTAATGCTGATAAGGTTGTTTTCACAGGCAACAAATTCCAGGATAAACAATATATCAACTTCTCAGGTTATCCCGGTGGTAAGAAGGAAGAGGCAGCAAAAGAGCTTATCCGTCGCCGTCCCGAGGTAGTGGTAGAAAGAGCTGTAAAGGGTATGCTCCCCAAAAATCGCCTTGGCCGTAAAATGTTTAAAAAGCTGTTTGTGTATGCCGGCGCTTCACACCCGCATATTGCACAGCAACCAAAGGAGTTAAAATTTTAAAAATATGAACAGCTCGTATCTGCGTAGCGGATATTAGCTCAAAGCTTATATAAAAAATGGAAAAACAAAAAAATGCTGTTGGTCGCCGTAAAGAAGCCGTAACACGCGTATTCATCAGCAAGGGTGAAGGTAAGATCACAATAAATGATAAGAATTATAAAGAATACTTTCCACTGGCTTATTTGCAGAACCAGGTAGAAGCCCCATTAAAAGCGATTGATGCTGCCGACAAATTTGATATAAAGATCAATGCGAGTGGTGGTGGTGTAAAAGGCCAGGCCGAAGCAGTTAAATTAGGTATTGCACGTGGTTTACTCGAGATAAACGCGGAATATCGCCCGGCGCTAAAAGCTGCAGGTTTATTAAAACGTGATCCGCGCAGTGTTGAACGTAAGAAGTTCGGTCATAAAAAAGCACGCAGAAGTTTTCAGTTCAGCAAACGTTAAAGCCAGTCGGCAGTTTATAATCTGCAGTAATTACACAATCATTCAAATCATTTTAATTATAATTAAATGGAACAAAATACTTCTTTACAGCAACAACTGCTTGATGCAGGTGTACATTTTGGCCACCTGAAAAAGAAGTGGAATCCAAAGATGTTGCCTTACATCTTTGCTGAAAAAAAAGGGATTCATATTATTGACCTCAACAAAACAGTTGATGGTTTGCAGGAAGCCGCTGCTGCGATGAAACAGATTGCCAAGAACGGTAAAAAGATCATGTTCGTAGCCACTAAAAAGCAAGCAAAAGAAATTGCAAGCGAATGTGCAAGAAAGGTAAATATGCCTTTTGCAACTGAACGTTGGTTAGGGGGTATGCTTACCAACTTCAATACTGTTCGTAAGAGTGTTAAGAAAATGCAGAGCATTGAAAAAATGTTAAGTGATGGCAGTGCTGAAAGTCTTACCAAAAAAGAACGCTTAACATTAAGCCGCGATAAAGATAAGATGGAAAAAGTGCTCGGCGGTATTGCACAACTTGGTCGCCTGCCTGCTGCTTTATTTATTGTGGATATTGGTCATGAGCATATTGCATTGGCAGAGGCAAAACGTCTTGGTATTACAACATTTGGAATGGTGGATACCAACTGCGACCCTAACAAAGTTGATTTTGCTATTCCAGCTAACGACGACGCAACAAAATCAATTGCTATTATCACAAACTATATTACTGCTGCAATTGCGGATGGTTTGGTTGAGCGCCAGGCTGCAAAAGAAGAAGAGGTTGAAGAAGTGGAAAACGAAGCGGAAAAGAAAGCAGCACGTTTGCTGGCTGAAGCTGAGGCAGAAGGAGGTAGAGGGGGTCGTGGTGGTCGTGGTGGCGGGCAACCCAAACGTCGTATTCCCGGCGGAGCAAGCCGCAGGCAAGCTGGTAGTGGCGGTCAGCAACAACAAGGTGGTGGAAGAAGATAGGCACCCCTATTCCCTAAAGGGGAATATTAAATTAAAAGAAGCTGAAATAATTGAAGAGAATATTTTTATAAAACGCAGCTTAATTATTTTATTCAACTTTCGTTTCACACCTACATGAACTCTTGTACTATTGAGATTACTATTTAGTAAGATACATTCAAAAAATAATTTTCATTACTGAAGTTTTTACAGTTTAAAAATAAACCTCCCTTAAGGGAGATGGAGGGTTTAAATTATGAGTGCTACAGTTCAAATAACAGCAGCTGATATAAATAAACTACGCCAGGCTACCGGTGCCGGTATGATGGATTGTCGTAAGGCTTTGACGGAAACCAACGGCGATTTTGAAGCTGCAATTGACTGGCTGCGTAAACAAGGGCAAAAAGTTGCAGCAAAACGCAGTGACCGTGAGGCAAAAGAGGGCGTAGTAATAGCTAAAACAACTCCTGATAACAAAACGGGCTTTATTATTTTGGTAAGTTGTGAAACAGATTTTGTAAGTAAGAATGACGATTTTGTTTCATTTGCTCAAAGTATTGCAGACGCTGCGGTAGAGAACAATGTAAAAAGCATTGAAGAATTAAATGAAGTAAAAGTAAATGGTTCTAAGATATCAGACCTGGTGAATGATAAACTTGCGTCTATAGGGGAAAAGATCGGTATTACACGTTTGGAAAGAGTTGATGCTCCTTACGTGGCATCCTATATTCATGGTAAATTTCGTATGGGTGTTTTAGTTGGGCTAAGTAAAGAAACTACGGAGGCAGGTAAGGATGTGGCTATGCAGATTGCCGCAATGAATCCCGTTGCTGTTGATGCTGCAAGTGTTCCAAAAGAAACGGTTGAAAGAGAGCGATCAATTGTAGTTGAGCAGATGAAGCAAGACCCGAAAATGGCTGGTAAAACAGACGAGATGATCGGTAAAATTGCCGAAGGTAAATTAAATGCTTTCTTTAAAGAACAAACATTACTGGCACAGGCTTTTGTGAAAGATGCAGGCAAGAGCGTTGCGGATTACCTGAAGAGTGTTGATCCTGCTTTGAAAGTAACAGAATTTAAAAGAGTAGCATTAGGATAGTTTTTAAATAATTTTTTTCTGGGGAGCGGTTATATCGTTCCCTTTTTTATTTGCACATTTACAAATGAATTATGATAAGCAATATTTCGATGCCAATAAAGACGGGTGGAATAAAAGGACTGTTATTCATAAAGATTCTTCTATGTATGATGTTCCTTCTTTCAAAAAAGGAAAATCTTCTCTTAATAAGATAGAATTAGAAGAGCTTGGAAATGTAAAAAATAAAACGCTATTACATTTACAATGCCATTTTGGAATGGATACGTTAAGCTGGGCACGCGAAGGCGCAATTGTAACAGGTATTGATCTTTCTGATGAAGCCATAAAAATTGCCGGAGAATTAAGCAGGGAATTAAATATTCCTGCAGAATTTATTTGCTGTAATGTTTATGACACCTTACAATACGTCAATCAACAATTCGATATTGTATTCACTTCCTATGGCGTAATAGGATGGCTGCCTGATCTTGATAAATGGGCGAACATTATTGGCCAGTTGTTAAAACAAAGCGGAACATTTTATATGGTGGAATTTCATCCTGTGGTTTGGATGATGGATGAAAATTTTCAATACATAAAATATCATTACCACAATGAAGCTGTGATTGCTGAAGAACAATCCGGCACTTATGCTGATCGCAATGCTGATATTCATTATAAAGAGTATTCCTGGAATCACAGCATAAGTGAAGTTTTAAATTCACTGACAAAACATGGATTAACTATTCAGCATTTTAATGAATTCAATTATAGTTGTTATAATTGTTTCAATAACGTTATTCAGGGCGAGGATGGTTATTGGCGAATAAAGGGTTTAGAAAATAAAATGCCGATGATGTATTCAGTCAAAGCAGCTAAATCCGAATTCAAAAACGGATAAATAGTCAATTTATTCATCAATCCCTTTATTTTAAACAGAAGCTGTGAGCTATTTGCTGCGAACTGAGGGGTTTTTGCTCAACGCCTAAGTTCATAGCCCGCGACTTGCTCAGTGGAAGTTCAAAACGCTGATACCCGCCGAATTACGTCTGTCGGGCTGCCGTTCGGAGTGGACACAAGGGAAGCTAATAACAATAATACCGCCAAGTGCAAAATCTTACACATTAAAGGTCAAATGCCGAATTAATGATGAGGGTAATTCGGGCAACTTACTTCTTTCGATAAGAAAACTGCCTAGTTGAGCGATCTCCTTAAAGATGTAATGTTTGTTCAGCGCATCACTTAAATAATCTTTTCCGGTGCTGCCACCCGTGCCTATGCGTGTACCAATCATCCTGTGCACCATATTCATATGGCGATAACGCCACGTACTCATTTGTTCATCAATTTCAAGAAGATTATTTAATAATTCGAAAGGTAAATGCATAATAGGATATCCCCTGTACAACATAATGAAAAGAGCGGCCCTGCTTGCTTTTGGAGAAAAGAGACCGCTTTCTTTTCCTTCAATAAAAATTGCATCAAATGCAATAAGATTATTTTTCTCTATTTCCGCGAGACTGTTTTTGTAACATTCCCTGTAAGTACTCCAAAATGGATGTATGTTCTGTTTCTGCTGAATTCCTTTGAAATCTTTCCAGATAATCATATCATCAAAAAAAGGCATACGCTCCATCCATTTATTTACGACATACTTTAATGATTTTTCACTCTCTGCTTTTTTTATAATATTGATTTCCGGTTCAAGCAATTGAGAAGTATAATATTCTTTATTGTGGCGTTCTTCAAATTGTAATCCGAGTTTTGCTTCCAGTGTCTTAAATTGCCAGCTTTGAAAACCTGACGCGGGTCTCAGCAAATCTCTGAATTCAAGAAAATCCATTGGTGTCATAGTTTCAAGAATATCCACCTGGTGAACCAGTACTTTTAAAATAGTAACAACGCGGTTCAGGCGGTGCACAACGGTTTGCAGTTCGGGAGTATTATCGTTGATGGTAGGTTGCTTCAGGATTTCTATGGCAGAATCAATTTCGTGCAACATCTGTTTAAACCATAACTCATAAGTTTGATGAATAATGATAAAAAGCATTTCATCATGTGCGGGCATATTACCATTTTCAGAACTAAGCAGATGTTGAGTGCTTAATAATTTATCCAATTGCAGGTAGTTGCTGTAATAGACTTCTTTTTTTTCCATATAGCACCTGTTAGCGGGCATTGCAAAGAAACATAGTTTTATAAATAATAAAACGCTTATTCTTTCTTTTAAAGGCAAACTTGGAGCATGTTTTAAAATTCATGTTATTTGCACATCCAAAATTAATTACACCTCATGCTTCCAAAATACAAGCGCATCCTTTTAAAGTTGTCAGGCGAATCACTCATGGGCAATAATACCGGATCATCCGACCCGTTTGATTTTAAGATCATTGAACAATATGCAAACGATATAAAATCAGTTACTGATCTTGGTGTACAGGTAGCGGTTGTTATCGGGGGCGGCAATATTTACCGTGGTTTAAATGAGAGTGACAGCGGCATTGAACGTGCCCACGGTGATTATATGGGCATGCTTGCTACTATGATCAACGGCATGGCAATGCAGGCGATGCTTGAGAAACTCGGAGTATATACAAGATTGCAAAGTGCTATAAAAATGGAACAGGTTGCAGAGCCGTATATCCGTCGCCGCGCTATACGGCATTTGGAAAAGGGGCGTGTTGTTATTTTTGGTGCGGGTACCGGGAACCCTTATTTTACAACAGACACGGCTGGCTCTTTACGAGCAATAGAAATAAAGGCCGATGTAATCTTAAAAGGTACAAGGGTAAATGGTATTTATACTGCAGATCCGGAAAAAGATCTGGCTGCTGTTCGCTATGAGAAAATAAGTTACCAGGAATGCATCCGAAGGAATCTCAGGGTAATGGACATGACTGCATTTACTTTGTGCATGGAAAATGATTTGCCTATTGTGGTGTTTGACATGAATACGCCGGGTAACCTGTTGCAGGTAGTTGAAGGAATGAATGTAGGAACTATTGTTACACATGAATGATGCATCATTAACTTTTTGGTAAGAATATTATGAACCAGGCTTAAGTGCTCGCTTACAACTTCTGTTCCGCCTGAGGCGGACACTTGTACTGTAAAGTTCTGGTTAGCTTAAAAGCGATTGTTGAACACAGTCGTTTTTTGTTTAATAAAAAATTATCTCAACATTTTTTCGAGAGTAATTTTGTTTTCTAAAATAACTGAAAGAAAAGAGGC
>DATBFI010000069.1:0-7456 GCA_036558585.1 Chitinophagaceae bacterium | reverse complement strand
TTGCGTTCGTGGTCCTTTCATCTTTGGGGGCCATCTCACAAACCACCGTTAAAGGCAAAATAATTGATGCGCAAAGCCGACAACCGCTGGAAGCAGCACTCATTCAGCAAAAAGATAATGATAATGCAAAAGCGATCGCAGATCATTATGGCAACTTCTCTTTAAAAATTAATAATAATAAAGACGCATTCCTTATTGCAACTTTCATTGGCTATAAAGCGGACACCATTTCAACTGCAGTTAATAAGGATATTCTTTTTCAAATGCAACCAGATGTTGTGAATTTAAAAGATGTTGTGATCTTCCAAAATATGGGTCAGCAAAAATTTGCCACGCTTGCCAAAGTTGATCTCGACCTTAAACCCGTAAGAAACACACAGGAACTATTGCGCTTAGTTCCCGGTTTATTTATTGCTCAACATGCTGGTGGCGGCAAAGCCGAGCAAATATTTTTACGTGGCTTTGACTGCGATCATGGAACAGATATACAGGTAAGTGTTGATGGCATTCCTGTTAATATGGTCTCACACGCACATGGACAGGGATATGCAGATTCGCATTTCATCATTCCCGAAACAATTAACAACATCGATTATGGAACAGGACCATACTATACACAGCATGGCAATTTAAATACTGCAGGTTATGTTGCTTTTTCTACTTATAACAACATTCGTCAAAGCCGTGTACAGCTTGAGGCCGGGCGATATAATACTTTCCGTACACTGGCAATGATTGATCTCTTAAAGAAAAATAAAGACAAGCAAAGCGCATATGTAGCCGGTGATTTTTATTATACCGACGGGCCAACAATTAATCCCCAGAATTTTAACCGTTTTAACTTATTTGGAAAGTATAATCTCGCTATTTCAAATAATACCCAGCTCACGGCATCGCTCTCCGGTTTCAAGAGTAAATGGGATGCATCAGGACAAATACCTGAAAGAGCAGTAGAAAAAGGAATTATTCCTCGTTTTGGTTCCATTGATCCTTCAGAAGGCGGCAACACTGAAAGGTATAATGCTAATGTTATGCTTGCACACAATTTTGCAAATGGTATTACATGGGAGAACCAGGCTTATTACAGCCGTTATATTTTCAATTTATATTCTGATTTTACTTTTTATCTCGATGACCCTGTTAACGGTGACGAAATAAACCAGGCAGAAAAAAGAAATGTATTTGGGTACTTATCAAGAATAGGTCACAAAAAAACATTCAATACATGGACACTTAATTCCATTTACGGCGCAGGTATCCGCTACGATGCTACAGACAGCAGTAAACTTGCACATGTTGTAAAACGTGAGTTTCTCAGCTATACGCAATTGGGAAATATTAAGGAAGCAAATGCATTTGGTTATGTGCAACAACAGGCAACGTTTGGCAAATGGTTTATTGATGCAGGCATACGGTTTGATTATTTTCATTTCAACTATTTTAATTTACTAAACTCTCAACAGTTGCCGGCGCAAAGCAAATCAATTGTAAGTCCAAAATTGAATATTCAATACACCGTAAACAGGCAGGTACAATTGTATGTAAAAGGCGGTAAAGGTTTTCATTCAAACGATACACGTGTAGTAGTTGCAAATGACGGCCACGAAATTTTACCTGCTGCTTATGGTGCAGATGCGGGCATTATTCTAAAACCAACCAATAAATTGCTTTTAAATTTAGCAGCATGGTATTTACATCTCGACCAGGAATTTGTATATGTAGGTGATGAAGGCAATATTGAACCCAGCGGTAAAACAAAAAGAGCAGGGATTGATATATTGGCACGTTACCAGTTTACAAAAAATTTATTCGGCAATGTAAATATGAATTTTACAAAACCGAGGGCAATAGGAGAACCAAAAGGAGAAGATTATATTCCATTAGCACCTGCATTCACGAGCACAGGAGGAATATTTTACAGGCCAAAATATGGATTTAACGGCAGTCTCACTTACAGGTATATTAAAGACCGGCCCGCAAATGAAGATAATTCTATTGTAGCCAAAGGATATTTTTTACTGGATGGTTCTTTTAATTATACAAGACCAAAATATGAAGTGGGTATAGCATTCGAAAACATTTTTGATGTCGACTGGAATGAAGCTCAGTTTGCAACAACCTCTCAATTAAAGAATGAAACAGAACCGGTAACAGAATTAAATTTTACACCCGGCACTCCCTTCTTTTTCAGGGTTAAAGTTGCCGTATTCTTCTGAAATATATTTCTGTGAAACCAATTTAAAGACCGAAGTATTCTTTCGGTCTTTTTTGCTGTTGTGGTCGTCCAAGGCAACTAGAGTAAGAAATTTTTGTCTTATAGTTTTCTTATCTGTTTTGTTATAGAGGAAAAGAATTGGTAACGGTTGGAGGAGAGTAGTTACCTGTTTTACAGATGAAGAGAAAGCCCTTTCGTATTACCAGCAGTGATAATACAAAAAACCCTGCCTGTCGGCAGACAAGGAATAGAAAAGCGTTGATAAATATTCTTGATTTGCACAAGCCATTTTTACAAAATTTAAATGACATCTCGAATGCATATAAACATTCTTTTATCAATCATGAAGTTCTTGACTATCATGGCAGAGACGACTTGTAGTTTTCGCTCTAAGACTTGACTGCAACAAATTAGCTAATAAGCATACATTTTATACTCTCGCCTTAACACCATTATCAATGGAGTTTGACAAACTGGTTGGAAACATAAAACAAAAACTATTAATTGATTTTACTTATAGAGATAAAAACAGCAGCTAACAAATAAGAGCATTGCTGAAAAGCGCGGATGGACGTAGTCAGGGCGACGGAATTCTTCTCCTTAAAAAATCTTATCTTTTCCAAAGAAATGACTTGCAGAACTTTAAATAAAAAATCTTCGCCAAGGCGAACTAGCGCACAACGCCAAGCAGTGAACGTTATATGTTACTTTGCTGACACTCCCTCCTATTTAAAAAACACTTTGACATTTGTTCCATTTTAAGTTAACCTTGCTTCGACGCATTTTTTCATGGAACAAATACGAGAATTAATATTTTATGGGCATTATTTTCATGAATTTTTAATCAACAGACAGAACAAGTAAAAGAAAAAATAGACTATGCGCTTTTCATGTTAACGCATATTGATAAAATACCCGAAAAGTTTTTAAAACATATTGAAGGGCAGAAAGGACTTTACGAAATCAGGATTGGGGTTAGCAGCAATATTTTTCGAATATTTTGCTGCTTTGACAAGGGAAAAATCGTTGTTCTTTTTAATGGCTTTCAAAAGAAGACACAAAAGACGCCAAAGCGAGAAATTGAATTGGCGATTAGATTGATGAATGAATATTTTGACAACAAATAAAATATTATGGCTACTAAGAAAAAAAATATAACAACGTTTGATGAACACTTGACAAAACGTTATGGCAGACGAGGAACAGTAAAAAGAACAGAGTTTGAAATAAAAGCAAAAGCTTTTCTTATAGGAGAAGTAATTAAAGAAGAAAGACGTCTTGCAAAATTGACACAAGAACAATTGGCAGAAAAAATAGGTGCAAAGAAAAGTTTTATTCCAAGAATCGAAAATGGCCAAAGTGATATTCAGCTTTCGACACTTTACCGACTTTTAGAATTTGGCCTTGGGAAAAAAGTAGAACTCACAGTTCGTTAGACAAACCTGCGACATATAACAATCGGTTTAGAAAAACTGGCTGACAGTACAACAGTAACTTTTGTTTGCTATTCAGCTTTAGTTATCAACACGACTATTTACCGAGGTTATAAATTTTTTTGAAATAGTAACAGATAAAAATGCCATAGCTAATTATTATACTTCTTTTCACTTTGTTAACGCTAACAGTAATGCCTTTAGCAATACAAATTCATTTGACACAAGTAATCATTTTTATTCCATAGTTGACGAAGCGCAATTTGATACTTTAAAAGGTACTGACTTTACATGGATAATTTTCAACCGATTAACGATTCTCTTTCATATATACCATTTCATAACAGACCAACTTTTGTTGAACATTTATCGGGTAAACAGAAGGCATTATTTTATATATGGGAGCTTGAGAGAGCTGTTGTTGGCACGCTATTGCCTGCCATTCCTAATGCTTCAACGGTGTATATCACTCTACAGGTGCATCCTTCAATTTGCATATGTAATTTGACAGTTTGCATTCTCAATATCTTATATTGAATGCGTATATTTTTCTAATCATGAGCAGTTAGTTTATGGTTAAGTCTTTCGTTCATGAAAGGGCTTGTGTCATTTTAATGTCAAGTTCCTTATTGCGTAAATCATTTTCCCGATTAATACATCAAAAACAATTATGCGCAAACATCTTTGCGCTCAAAAAAATTCTTAAACCAGACTAATAATAATACACTAAATGAATAATCTAAGGACAATTGTTGCAGTTTTTTTCATCATTTCAGGTACTGCTGCATTTTCACAAACCGGAACAATAAAAGGTGTTATAAAAACATCAGACGGACAGCCCGCCGAATTCGTAAATATTATTCTAAAAGGTACCGGCAAGGGTACTGTAACTGACAGCAGCGGAAAATTTATTTTACCAGATATTAAAAGGGGAGAATACACTGCCGAGGCAAGTATTGTTGGAATGAATCCTATATCAAAGAAAATTGATGTAAAAGAAAACCAAACAGTAACCGTGGATTTTACTCTTGGAGAAAACATTCACGAACTTCAAACGATTTTGGTAACCGCAAACCCCAGTAAATATGTTACAGATTATCCTTCCATTTCATTAAGAGTAAAAACACCGCTTATTGAGTTGCCACAAAACATACAGGTAATTACAAGGCAAAACCTGGTTGACCAGCAGATTTTTGATATGAGGCAAAATGTTGGGCGGAATGTTAGCGGAGCTACTGCTTCAGAGCATTGGGAAACCTATGCCCGTATTGTAATGAGAGGGTCGCAGATTGCTGCATTCCGCAATGGTATGAATGTGCAGGAAACGTGGGGACCACTTACTGAAGATCTGAGTATGGTGGAACGAATAGAATTTGTAAAAGGGCCCGCAGGTTTTATGCTCGCAAATGGTGAACCCAGCGGCTTTTATAATGTAGTTACCAAAAAACCAACAGGTATTACAAAAGGCGAAGCCGGTTTAACGGTTGGAAGTTTTGGAACTTATAGATCAACATTAGATTTAGACGGACTATTAAACAAAAACGGGAAACTACAATACAGACTCAACTTAATGGGGCAACAAAAAGGTTCACAACGGGCTTTTGAATATAATAACCGCATATCCGTCGCCCCGGTAATAAAATACCAGATTAACCCCACCACTTCACTTACAGCAGAATACACCTATCAACATGTAAACATGTCGCCCATTGGTTCCAGCTATGCTTACTCACCTGATAAATTGGGCGATCTCCCCGCAGAATTTACAACCCTTGAAGCCAATATGCCACCCACAAAAATCAATGACCAGTCACTCATTCTTATTCTTTCCCATAAAATAAACAACAACTGGAAATTTACCGGCCAGATGGCTTATATGAATTACAAGCAGGTAGGTAGTTCACTTTGGCCCACAGGTTTTAACGGAGACACATTGTTAAGAGCTATCGCTAACTGGGATGTATTAGGTTTGGTACGTGTAGGCCAGCTATTTGTAAACGGCGATATGGTAACAGGAAAAATCAAGCATCGTATTCTAAGCGGCCTGGATATGGGCAACAAGGATTTTTACCATGACTGGGATCAGGGTGGCCTGGTCATCGGGTCAGAAGGGTTCAATGTGTATAATCCGGTATATGGTAAAGTGCCTGCAACTGCTTATCCTGTTTTTGACCGCAGCCTCGACATAAAAGTAAGAGGTGTGCATTACAATAATTTATACACTGCTTTTTATTTGCAGGATGAAATTCGTTTATTGAACGATAAACTGCGTGTTACACTCGCAGGCAGATATACCACTACCAATGATGATGATCCTTATTCGGGACACATAAAAGCTGACAAGTTTACACCAAGATTTGGTATCAGTTATTCCCTGTCGAAAGACGCAAGTATTTATGGCGTATACGATGAATCATTTATTCCACAGGCAGGCGGCACTTACGATGGAAAAAATTTTAAACCTGTAACCGGCAGCAATAAAGAAATTGGAATTAAGAAGGAATGGCTGAATGGCAGGCTCGCAGCATCTGCTGCCTTGTACCGCATTATAAAGAGTAACGAGTTAGCACCCGATCCGCAGCATCAATACTTTTCAGTACAGTTAGGACAAACAAGGACACAAGGTATAGAGTTTGATGTCCGTGGTCAGCTCTTGCCGGGTTTAGAAGCTACATTAAACTATGCATATACCGATGCTGAAATAGCAGAAGACACCGATGACAAATATGTGGGCACTCAAATCCCCGGGACCGACAAGCATATTGCCAATGCATGGCTGAGCTACCGCATCCCTTCCGGTAAAGCTAAAGGTTTAGGCGCTTCATTTGGTATTTCACATAACGCAGGAAGAACATCGTGGTATGGAGTTTACGACAGGACTGTTGATCCTGCCATGCCCAACTATACCAGCTGCGATGCAGCCGCTTCTTATCAGTTTGGAAATTTTTATGTAGCAGTGAATGTTTATAACCTCCTTAATGCGAAGTTAATTTCCGGCTCTTATTACAGCTGGAGCAAATTTTATTACTGGCAGGCAGAAGCACTCCGCAATTCAAGATTAAGTATAACGTATAAATTTTAAAACGGTTGACAGTAAAAAAAATAATTGGAAAATTTCACCTGTGGCTCGGACTTAGTTCCGGGCTGTTAGTTTTATTCCTGGGTATCACCGGCTGTATTCTTGCTTTTGAAGTGGAGATACGGAATATGACAGAATCATTTAGAAAAGTGAAAGTGGAAGAAGAAAAACCCTATCTGCCACCATCACAACTAAGAGCTATTGCAGAAACATATCTTATTGCAAAAAAAGCGTGGAGTGTTGAATATCCCGGAAAGGGTAAAGCAGCCATAGCTTCGTATTATGACGAAGATCATTATGAAATTGTTTTTCTAAATCCTTATACAGGTGCTGTGCTGAAGCACAAAAACATGAATGAAGATTTTTTCAGGATAATATTAGATGGTCATTTCTATCTATGGCTACCGCATTATATCGGGCAACCTGTTTTAGCATCAGCAACTTTAGTTTTTTTAATAATGATGATAACAGGGCTCGTATTGTGGTGGCCCCGGAATAAAGCAGCAAGAAAACAACGCTTTACAATTAAATGGACAGCCACTTTTAAACGAAAAAATTACGATCTGCATAATATATAGGGTTTTTACATGACATGGGTTGCTATTTTTATTGCTATTACAGGCCTGGTGTTCGGCTTTCAATGGTTTGCAAAATCGCTCTATTGGGTTACCAGCGGCGGACAGATTAAGACAGAAGACAAACACCCGGTTTCTGATACTACACAAAAAG
>DATBFI010000068.1:0-7401 GCA_036558585.1 Chitinophagaceae bacterium | reverse complement strand
CTTGTTCTATCAAGGCATTGAAAGATGTAAGGAGTTTATTTATGTCGTGAAAATGCAAGCCTGTTGTTGGTTCATCAAAAATAAAAAGTATGTGACCACCGGCTTTCCCTTTGCCAAGAAACGAAGCAAGTTTAACACGTTGGGCTTCTCCGCCACTGAGTGTATCGCTGCTCTGACCGAGTTTAATATAACCAAGACCTACATCCTGTAAAGGCTGCAGCGCTTTAGCCAGTGCTTTTTGCTCTTTAAAAAATTCTATTGATTCATCCACGCTCATTTCTAAAACTTCATAAATATTTTTGCCTTTACCTGCCTGCCGGCCAGGCAGGTATTGTACATCCAATACTTCTTCCTTGAATTTTTTTCCACCGCATACTTCACAGGTAAGGTGTACATCGGCCAGGAACTGCATTTCTACTATTTGCTCACCTTCACCCTTACATGCATCACACCGTCCGCCATCCACATTAAACGAAAAATGTTTTGGCTGAAATCCACGAATTTTCGAAAGAGGCTGCTCAGCAAATAGATCCCTGATTGCATCGTATGCTTTAATGTAAGTTACCGGGTTACTGCGGGATGACTTGCCAATAGGGTTCTGGTCAACCAATTCTACTTGTGTGATGTAATCCACATCACCGCTGATTGCTTTGTAAAAACCAACCTTATCAACAAACTCTCCTTTTATTTTTTGCAGCGCCGGATATAAAACCTGCTTTACCAATGTTGTTTTTCCACTTCCACTTACACCGCTTACTACACAAAGCATATTAAGCGGAAAATCTACCGTGATATCTTTAAGGTTATTGTGCCTTGCACCTTCAATACGCAAATACCGGTTGAATTTTCGCTTAACTTCAGGTCCCTTTACTTTTAATTCGCCTTTGAGATACTTTCCTGTAAGGCTTTCAGGATTACTGACAATATCATTATAATTACCTGCTGCTATCACTTCTCCACCAAGATGCGAAGCAAGTGGTCCCATATCAATAACATGATCTGCTTCACGCATGATCATCTCGTCATGCTCTACCACCACAACAGTATTGCCGGCATCACGCAACTGTTTTAGTACGCTTATCAATCGTTGTGTATCTCTTGAATGTAAGCCAATAGATGGCTCATCCAGTATGTACAGTGAGTTTGTAAGATTACTTCCAAGACTGCGTGTAAGTTGTATGCGCTGACTTTCACCGCCACTTAAAGAATTGGCAAGACGGTTAAGGGTAAGATAACCTAAACCCACATCGAGCAAGGTTTGCAGGCGTTGATGTATTTCAATTAAAATACGCCGGGCTATTTGCTGTTCGTGTTCTGAAAGAACAAGTTCATTAAACCATTTTTTCAGGTCTTTTGTCGGCATTTCACAGAGCTCGCCAATATGTTTACCACCTACTTTTATATACAATGCTTCTTTACGCAACCGATATCCCTTGCAATCGGGACACATTGTGCGACCCCGGTACCGGCTAAGCAAAACGCGATATTGAACTTTATATAAGTTCTGTTCCACCTCTTTAAAAAAATCATGAATGCCATACACATTTCCCTGCCCGTTCCACAATAACTCATATTGAGATGGGATAAGGTCAGCAATTGGTTTATGAATGGGGAAATCAATTGATCTTGCTCCTTTTACAAATTGCTCGCGCCACCAACCCAATTTTTCTCCCTTCCACGGGGCCACTGCACCGTCATAAACGCTTAATCTTTTATCCGGTATTACGAGATCTTCATCAATGCCAAGAATCTGGCTGAATCCTTCACATGTGGGACATGCCCCAAATGGATTATTAAAAGAAAAAAGATTTGGCACAGGCTCTTCGAACTGTATTCCGTCAAGCTCAAATTTATTGCTGAAATGCAACCGCTCCTTATTATTCACTTCCAAATACATTTCACCTTCGCCTTCGTAAAAAGCAGTGCCAACAGAATCAGCGATCCGATGAAGATCGTCCTCGTCAAAATCTTTTGTAATGATCCGATCGACCAGAATATTAACACTGGGATAAAGAATTGCAGATGCAGAACTCGCCGGAGTAGAAGCAAATCTTGTTTTCAGTTCTTTATCACTTAATTCAAGCAAGTCCTCGATACGCACGATTTCAAAAGAGGCATCTGATGACTTCAGGTAAAGCCTGGAAAAACCTTTTTGCGTGAGGATATTTAATTCCTCTTTCGCATTACGTTTTGCATGTTGTTTAAAAGCAACCAGAATTACCACTTTATCACCTACGGGCAATTGTTTAATTGCATTTAAAACATCCGTCACGTCATCTTTTTTTACTTCTCTTCCGCTTAGAGGCGAGATAGTTCTGCCGATACGGGCATACAATAAACGGAGGTAATCATAAATTTCCGTCATACTACCCACTGTACTCCGGGGTGTGCGCGTTATAACTTTTTGTTCAATTGCAATCGCAGGACATAAACCTTTGATATAATCAACATCGGGTTTTACCATTCTCGACATGAACTGGCGCGCATATGCGCTGAGGCTCTCCGCATAACGACGTTGTCCTTCGGCAAAAAGTGTGTCAATTGTAAGAGAAGATTTACCGCTGCCTGAAACACCTGTTACAACAATAAATTTATTTCGCGGAAAAGCAACGGTTATGTTTTTAAGATTGTGAACCCTTGCTCCTTTTATAAGAATGTCATCTGACTTATTTGATGTCTTTGACGGGTTAGCATATTTAGCCGATATTAAAACTGTTTCCTGATCCATATCCATACTTTAATCAAAATCTAATAAACAAAGCACCAATAAATTTGATTAATTCACAAATTTTTTACATTTTGCGTGTGATTATAAAAAACAATATTCTCTAATTTCACAGAGTCTTCACAAATTATCGCCTATACGTTAAATTCTACTTATTGCCACTTAAGAACAAATAACTAAACCTGGTGGCGTCATTACATCCCTAAATAAAAAACATATTTATGAGAAAGTTTAATGAGTTTTCTGATACAGAACTTGTGCTATCTTTTCAGGAAGGTAGCTGCGACGCTCTTGAGGCACTTATTTGCCGTTATAAGGAGAAATTATTTAGCTCTATTTTATTTATTGTCAAGGACAAATATCTTGCGGAGGACCTGTTTCAGGAAACCTTTGTGCGCATAATTGATACCCTGCGCAGCAAGAGATATAATGAAGAGGGCAAGTTTCTTCCCTGGGCTATGCGTATAGCACACAACCTTTGTGTAGATTACTTCAGGAAGGTGAAACGCACTCCTACTATTGTAACCAATGACAATAAAGATGTATTTGAGTTAATCGTAGTGGTAGATGAGAACGCCGAAAAGAAAATCATCCGTAAGCAGGGTTATGATCGGATGCATACCATGCTTTCTTCATTGCCGGAAGAACAGCGCGAAGTAATTGTTCTTCGCCATTTCGGCGATATGAGTTTTAAGGAAATTGCAAAAATTACTAATTGCAGTATTAACACAGCGTTAGGAAGAATGCGTTATGGATTAATTAATTTGCGCAAAATGATGCTTGAAAAACAAGTGAGTATCTAAAAATAATTGTCATTCCGAGGTTTGAACTTGTCTGACGGTAAAGCTTGCCAAAAGAACAACGAATTATCTTAGAGTGACAACCTATGTAAATAAAACCTCGCAAGAGCCAGCTGCGAGGTTTTATTTTTTAAGCCGCCGTGTTATAGCAGCATTAAATTTTCACCGACTTTCATGCTATTATTCACCTCATCTCGGGAAGTTCTATATAAGTTGCATGTACATTGTTCCTGTAAATTCTTTGTGTTGCCTTTTGATAATCCTCTGTCTTTGCTTGGTAAATGCTGGGCACATATTTCTGCGGGCTCATATCGATAACAGGAAACCAGCTACTTTGAACCTGCACCATTATGCGGTGCCCTTTCTGAAACACATGATTTACCTGATGCAAATCAATTTTATATTCCTCGACTTTATTGGGTGCAATAGGCTCGGGTTTTTCAAAACTGTTTCGGTAGCGGCCACGGAAAACCTCACTGGCAATCATTAACTCATAGCCACCCATCTTTGGGTCCTTTGGGTATTGGTCAGGATATACGTCGATTAATTTTACAACCCAGTCTGCATCACTGCCTGTTGTGCTTGCAAATAAATGCGCAATGATGCTTCCCGTCACAGTTATATCATCAGTGAGTGCATTGCTTTGCCAGGTTAATACATCAGGTCTTCCGTCCACAAATCGCTGATCCTCTACAAGCCAGGTATACCAACGGCTTCCATTACTATATGTTTGCTCAACCGGCCGTGGCCTGTATGGTACCGGTTTTTCGGGATCGCTGATATATTCATCATAAGCAGCATCGCTTGTGGTGGTTGGTTTATCAATTGATACCTTACCGTTTTCTGTGACATATAATTTCTTTATTGTTGCTTCTTTAGGTGGCCAGTTCGCGTATGTTTTCCATTCATTACTACCCGTTTGAAAAACAGTTGCCTCCGAAAAACCTGCCTGTTCGGCAGACAGGTTCCCCTCTCCGACTGAGTCGTTGCCATTCTTACCGGCACGGGCGGGCAGACGGACGTCAGCAATTCCTTTTAACCAGTAATCAAACCATTTCTTTTGAATGTTTTGCCTAAAATAGGCCGCAGTATTACTACCCATATCATAAGCACCCAGATGCGTAACATTTGCACCTGCCCACTGGCCATGATTCCATGGGCCAAGACAAATATAATTACGGTTATTTGTGTCCCGCTTTTCCATTTTTGCGTACATTATTTGAGGGCCCATTATATCTTCCTGGTCCCATACACCTCCAACATGCAGTATGGGTATACGTGGATAATCCACGTAGCGCAAAGGTGATTTATACTGCCAGAAAGAATCATAATTGGGGTGTTGCATAAATAAATTCCAACTGGGCAGTTTGTTGTGAAAATATTTTTCATTGACATTTGACAAAGGACCGAGTTTTAAAAACCACGCGTATTGATCATATTGATCAAAAGGAAACAGCGAATCTACTTTTGATGCCTCTTCCATAAAAGAATAATCAAAAGCATAAGATAAACGAAAAGCACCGTTGTGGTGAAAATCATCACCCAGAAAAAGATCGCTCATGCAGGCCTGTTCAGATGCAGCTTTCAGGGCAGGATGTGGTCGTGCAGCACCAACAAGTGTTGTCCATCCCAGATATGAAATCCCTAATTGTCCCACTTTGCCGTTATTGTTCGGTACATTTTTTATAAGCCATTCAATTGCATCATAAGTGTCTGTACTCTCATCGATTTCCCCTGGTTTGTCGGTAATCGGCCTGTTCATTACAAACCGGCCTTCACTTTTATAACGACCGCGAATATCCTGGATCACAAAAATGTATCCTTCTGCTGCCATATCTTTTACATAGGGCATAGTATCAGGACTCCTGAAATGATCGCTGCCATATGGTGTTCTCATTATCAAAACCGGAACGGGTGCCGTTATGTTAACAGGTGTATAAATGACGGTATATAATTTGACCCCATCGCGCATCCGGATCATCACTTCCTGCCGGGAGTATTCAATTTTATTTTGAGCAAGAACTGAAAGAGCAATAAAAGAATTAATAACGAAACAAAAGCCGATGCAAAAAGAAATTCTCAGGAGCGTGTATTTCATAATAGGTAAAGTTTTGACAGGCAAATATGTAACTGCCTGATGATATAATTCAAATTTTTTTTTGAGCCATACACTAACTCTTTAATCAAACATTCTTGCGTCGCACACTTGTACTGTAGATCACGAAGCATTAGGCAGGTTCGTACGAATTTCCTCTGATTATCATTTCCAACGTGAAAAATCACGTCTTAAAACGTGAAAAATCACGTTGTGAAGTCCAAGTATATGGTATAAATATGCATAATAATTCTCACACAAATCCTAAGCTATGAGTACTGTCATCAACATGAATAAAGTAGTAATCGCCGGGCTTTTTGATAAAGTAATTTCTTCAGTAAAGGAAGCAGTGAAATTGCTTGCTGAGAAAGAGATCAGCGTTGCTGAATTAAATTATAAAAATGTTATAAGAACTCGCGAGAATTACGAACAAATAAAGTATCTGAATGGTACAGCATTGCCGAAAGGTATGGAAGCCCATATTGTAGCATTGATGAATGGCCTTAGTTAAAAGCCAAAAAGCAAAAAATAGTATTCTCATTCTACTTCCATAGACAAATTTCAATCCGGCCCCTACCAGTTATATAAGGGATTTATTCCAAGACGGTTGAAACACCGGCACAATGCCGGTGTTTTACTGCAAAAACTAACTCGAATTAAAAGTAGCTCACCTCAATCTGTCCATACTTTTTATAAGTTTTTGATCCTTGTAAATTCCCCTGAAGGCAAGAAATAAAAGGATAGGAATAGCAAGAACAAATACACAGGTAAAATCCAGACTGCTTTCCGCTGCAACAAATTTTTTCGTTTCGTTATAGTAGAGATAAATATTTAACAGAGATATAAGCAATGCGGCAAGAGTAATCCGCATTTGAGTTTTCCTGTCCTTATAAAAAAAAATCAAAACAAATGAAACTATTCCCAAAGCAACTGTAAGGATTAGCAATATCATACTTGTAGTCGCATTTAAAACAGTGAATACTTTTTGGGGATCATTTATTTTATGCCCGCTGTAGAAAGATAACCTTATCGTAATAAATGCACACGCTGCTGCCAGTAGCAACCAGATTGTTTGTATACGTTGTATCATATTCAAATTTTAAACTTAAGATAAAGTAACAAAAAAGAATAATGCTTCACAAGGATAAGTTTCACTATACAGTGAGTTAAAAGCATTATATAATAACCGAATACCGCAATAAAGGGGCATAAATTTTTTAATAAAACGTGATAGAAAGTTTTATTTTATGAGGTGCAGGTATCGAAGTAATTAATCGGGCTACATTGCGCAAGCCCCATAATAAACAGCGCCAAGCAACGCTGCTTTATCATTTTTAATAAGCTTAACAGGAACAATATTCACAAGTTCCTGCTGTCGGTCGCAATCAAGATAATTATCAATAAACATTTTGGTTTGGATGAGTGGCTGAATTTTTGGTGGAATGCCTCCTCCCAAAAATAATCCTCCTGTAGCCTTCATTTTTAAAACAAGATTAGAGCATTCGCGTGCAAGATATCTTGTGAATAGTTGCATGGTCTCAACACAGATTGGTGCTTTATTATTTATCGCTGCTTCACTGATTGCAGCAGAAGGATTCTCTTCATCAAATTCTTCTTTGAGCCATGCCGGTTCGTCAAATTTTTTTTCATCACGCAAAAAATTATAGATGGCGCGAATGCCGGGCCCTGATATAATCCTGTCCCAGCTTGGAATTCCTTCTGTGTTAAAAAAATATTTTGTTACCTCCATGTCAATATCTGTTCGCGGTGAAAAGTCCGTA
>DATBFI010000067.1:0-2330 GCA_036558585.1 Chitinophagaceae bacterium | reverse complement strand
AGGTATTAAAATATTTTCTGCGCCTGTAGCTATCCCACTGTGAAGCGCTATATAACCGGCATGCCTGCCCATTACTTCAACAATAAAAAGCCGGTCATGCGCATCGGCTGTATCGCGTATTTTGTCAATGCACTGAACGGCAGTATTTACTGCTGTATCAAAACCAATTGTAAAATCGGTACCATAGAGATCTTTATCAATAGTGCCGGGTATGCCAATGGAGGGAATACCGAATTCCTGGCTTAATTTATAAGCGCCTGTAAAACTTCCATCTCCACCAATTACTACCAATCCGTCAATTCCTCTTTTTGCAAGATTATTGTATGCCTTCTTTCGCCCTTCTTCGTTGTAAAATTCTTTGCTGCGTGCGGTTTTTAAGATTGTCCCTCCGCGTTGAATAATGTTAGCAACAGAGCGGGAATTCATCTGCACAATGTCATCCTCGATCATTCCATTATAGCCCCTGTAAATGCCAAATACATCCAATCCATAGTATAATGCTGTTCTAACGACGGCTCTTATGGCAGCATTCATTCCCGGCGAGTCACCGCCCGAGGTTAACACCCCGATCTTTGTAACTTTTTTTGACATTTTATCAAAATAAAAATTCTTTCTTTAAATAACTTCTACTGAGGCAGGCAATTCGTTTAATGATCTTTACACAATTTTTTGGAGTCACGAAAATAAGAATTTGCCAATAAACTACGAAAATGGAATGTTTTAGGTTCAGAGGCATGTGGGTTAGTAACCTTCGCTGTGAATTGCAGGGTTTTTGCATTGATAGAGTTATTACGATGCAAAATATCTACCTGAAAAAAATTTTATAAATAAGCGCGGGTATTGTAATGACAAGCGTAACCAGGAATATACCGCGTGCAGTTTTATCTTTCCTTGTGTTAACACACCAGGTAAATACAATAGCATTCATCAGTAATGAAAAACTTATTGCTGCTGTGAGCAGTGATTTATCATTCAGCATTACTTCCAAAAAATAACTAAAGCGTGCAGAGGGGGCTTTCCAAAAATAAAATATGACAACGCCAAGCATGGGTGAAATTATGCCCAATACTATACCAAGCAGAAATGCATTCTTTTTCAATTATTGCAGAGTTGAAATGTTTTCTAATTTTTCTTTTAGTTTATAATCAGTAAGATCAAATTGAACAGGTACAACACTTATATAATTGTTCTCCAACGCCCATACATCAGTGTCTCTCCCTTTATCAAAATTGATAAAATCACCGGTAAGCCAGTAGTATTTTTTACCGCTGGGATCGTGCCGTTCGTCAAACTCTTCTTCATATTTTGCATATGCCTGCCTGCAAACCTTTAACCCTCTTAATAAACTTTCATCCACAGGAGGGATATTTACATTAAGGCAAAGATGTTTATCGTATTTATGATTTAATAAATGTTCTACAAGTATTCCTGCATATTTCTTCGCTCCAGTAAAGTTTGCTTCAATACTATAATCAAGCAGGCTAAAACCTACACTGGGTATGCTTTCTATAGCAGCCTCCAAAGCTGCGCTCATAGTACCTGAATAAATTACATTTATGCTATGGTTAGCACCATGATTGATGCCACTGAGGCAAATATCTGGTTTGCGATGCAATACTTTGTCTACTGCAAGCTTCACACAGTCCACAGGAGTGCCGCTGCATTGATATGCTTCAATCCCATCAAACATATGGACAGGCACCATGCGCAATGGATGACCAATTGTAATAGCATGTCCCATTCCACTTTGAGGTTTATCGGGCGCAACAACAACAACTTTCCCGAGATGTTTTACTGATTCTACCAATGCTTTAATTCCGGGTGCCGCAACACCATCATCATTTGTTACTAGTATTATTGATTCTTCTTTTTTTTTCGATTTTGCCATTGGCTGCAAGATATATGATTTTAAACTGAAGACTTGTTGGATGCCAGGAAGGTAATTAACATAAGTACTTTATGTGTACCGGCGGTTATCAATCCCTGCCCGAACTGCATTTACGGAGGCAGGACCGGTCTGCGAAAGTGTATGGAAGGGATGATCCCGGTAATTTTGTGAATAAACTTAATTATCGAGCAGGCCGGCAAGCTGCATAAGTTCTTTTTTCTTGTAATGAAGTTCCGGTGCTTCAAAACAATGTGCGAGCTCTTCAATTAGCATTTGGATTATTCTTTTTTTCGAAACAGGTTTAAAATAAGATGGAACTGGCGGAACAGAAATTCTTTTAAAATAATTTTCAACGTCTTTATGTGTGAATGGCTGTCCCGAAGTTGCATCTACATAAAAATTTATTTTTTGCTGAGGGTTATCAAGATGAAGATGTGGATCA
>DATBFI010000066.1:0-2601 GCA_036558585.1 Chitinophagaceae bacterium | reverse complement strand
AATAAGGATAGTGTTTTGAGAAAAATACCTTCTGAGCAAATCGATTCAAAAAAAGTGTATGACGCTGCGATAGCAGGTGATGAACTGGCCAAAGAAATTTTTGAATATACAGGAAGAATTTTAGGTCTTGCATTGGCCAATGCGGTGATGTTCTCCAGTCCTGAAGCTATTATTCTTTTTGGTGGTCTTACAAAGGCCGGGGAATTAATTTTAAAACCAACGCGTGAACACATGGAGGCTAATCTTATAAAAGTGTTTCAAAATAAAGTAAAGATTCTCGTGAGTCATTTAAAAGAAGCAGATGCTGCTATTCTCGGAGCGAGTGCCCTGGCATGGGAGTTAAAATAAATCGCACCGCTCTATGCTCAAAAGAAACATGCAGGCTCGCTTTTTATCTCTCATATCATGCATTACTGATAAACCTCAACGGTAAATTCATAAGTTTTCTTTTCTCCGTTGTCACCAATTATTTCAACTGTAATGTTTTTAATATGGCTGCTATCGTTTTCAGAATTATGTTTTACAACGATAATGGCAGACTGGGGTTGCTTATTAATACTATCTGAAATATTATAGTTATAAGTAAGGTTATTAAATTGTACCGGTGCATAGATTTCGCTGTTCTGCGATGCCAGGTTATAATAATCTTCCATATTCTGATTTGAAACTGCATTCTCATCCTGGATATCTGAATAAGTATTCAATGTCCCGCATTTTTGTTTTTCCACTTTGATCTTTTCCTCTGGCTTTTTAGCAGATCTCTCAATTTTTTGTCTTGTTTTATCATTAATATCCTGTAATGAATTTTTAAGAATTGCGAAATTATTTCTGTCTAATCCTTTAAGTTGCAGTACAGCATCAGCAATTTGTTTGGAACTAACAAGAGCCCAGCTCTTATCTTGATCCATCGTTAATAAATCGGCCTGTACTTTTTTAATATCTGTTCCAATCTGCTGCCAGTTTGTTTTATTTATTTCATTTATAACAACATCTTTTATTGCTGATACAAAGTTGGTTGTGTCTATTACTAAAGAAGGAGTAGTACTCTTTAACTGATCAATGGCCTTGTAGGCATTTTTAGCCTGCATAAGTGCTGCATCTACTTTAGTGTCTATATCAATTTTAAAATTTTGCAATTTTTCTAAAGCAATTGGGGCTACCCTGGTAAGTACGTTGGAAGCGGTTTTCTCCATGACAGGTGTTGCTATTTCTTCAACTTTATCATTTGCTGTATTCATTGCTTTATCTAATTCCTTTTGTATTGGCTTAGACAAAAAATAAATTGGATTGAATAAAGGATTATCAACACTCGCTGAAAGTGGCTCAAGAACTATTTTATGTTTTTCAGATGCTTTATTGACTGTTATGTTATATTTAACACCCGGATTAAACCAGGCTGCACAACTCAACATAATTGTGATAAGCATGAATGCAAAAACCTGGTTACGATAACTATATGATTTTTCCTGCTGATTCAGCATGCGCTTAACGCGTGAGAGCAAATCATTTTTATTTCCTGTTGCATTCATTGCAAAACATTTTGCGGGAATGCATGCAATTCGCAGCAATGCTTCCGCGTACATCACAGGGTTATACTGGAATTGAAGTACCCAGTCATCACAACTATTTTCTCTCTCTTTTTTTGTCAATTGGCCAAGCAATAGCACAAAAGGATTAAAGAATAAAAGGGTTTGAATAACAGATTGCAGGATATTAATCAGGTAATCTGCACGTTTAATATGTGCAAGTTCGTGAAGTAATAAAGCCTCTAATTGATCTGTTGTGAGATGATTGATACTGGCAACCGGCACAAGGATCAACGGCTTTAAAAAGCCAAGTGTAAGCGGGCTTTTTATAAGGTTTGAAAAATAAAGTTTTACTTCTTTTTTAATACCCAGGTAAGCGGCAGTTCTCTTTACAAATAATCTTAGCTCAATATCAGGTTTTTGTAAACCATCTTTTCGTATTTGTTGTGTTAAATAAAATGTTCTGCTTAAACGAATCACAAGAAAAAACAGCATGCACAAGTATGCGATAGAGAGATAGGGGAGTAGTTGTTCGCCTTTTACTGTAACATATAAAACTGCCGAAGAAAAATTATTCACTGTGGGTTCGAGTACGTATGCCTGGTTACTGCTTATTGGTGCCGCTGATGAAATTTCAGACAAGGCCTCTTTGCATCTGGAATAATAAAATTGAAGCGTACATAAGAACCATATAAATGCGGCGAATTCGGCAATTACTCCAATAAAATATTTTTTTGAAGAAGAAAATCTGCCAATATTATTAATAACAACAACTATAAGCCATAAAAGGGCTACTTGCCAAAGGCTGTTTGCTATAGCATAACCAAGCGCCTGCAAAAAAGCTGATTGCAAAAAAGTTTGCATAAGCATTTATTTTTTCAGATCGTTGAGTAATTTTTGGATTTCGTCAAGCTCTTCTTTACTTGGCTGTGATGAACCAAGAGCTTGCATAACAAGTTGCGAAGCTGAGCCACCAAAGAGGGCATCGACCATTTTCCCGACCATTTGTTGCTGGGTCTTTTCTTTACTTACATTGGGACTGTAAATATGTGTTTTACTCGAATCATCTCTTTTA
>DATBFI010000065.1:0-6899 GCA_036558585.1 Chitinophagaceae bacterium | reverse complement strand
TCCTTAAATCCTTTTTTAAGATAGCATTCATTCATCGCCACCTTACGGCTAAGTTCTTTAATTGTTATAGGGTCACCAATATGTTGCAGCAAAATTTCCCGTGCCTGGTAAATACGTTCACGACCAAATTCGTCTGCAAGAAACTTGCAGGTAAAGCCTTCTTCCTTTTCATCCACCAAACATTCAAGGCTATACAGCAAGAGCTCGTGCACCTTTGCATTCACGAAAATATTTTCCATTGCACCACTATAGCTATGGTTAAGAAGGGCGTCTAATGCAACCCGCTTGCGACCGCACACAGGATATATTTTTGTAAAAGAATTTGGGTGCTTAAAGGCAAGCACCTCATCTTTCCTGTTGTTCAATTTTACATTATGTACAAACTGGTGCAAAAAAGTGGAAGAAAAATGAAAGGAAAATACGTCAACAGTCTCGTGTTTGCCGCTACAGTTTTGAGTGGGCACTTCGTTGCAATCAGCACAGCTCTTTTCAAAACAATATTTGTTACCGCTTATGCAGAAACGCAGCTCAAGAAAATTTTCACGGGAATCTTTTGAGTTGTAATGGTAAACCATCATCCCCGTATCATCACTCGTCCATCTTTGGTAAGGAAAATACCTCCGGATGACATACTGGATAGAACCAGGAATATACTGCTCTTTCATGTGCAGCAGGTTCATGCTTGGTTCAATTGTGTTACGGTGTGCAACTTTTAGTATGTCCAGTGCCTGAAGCATAGAAGAGCAAATTTAATGTATCTACACGGAACTGAATGTTAAGGTTGTCATAGCATTGTAAAAGGTTTTTAGTGTAGACTTTGAGAAGCAGGTATATTCACTGGTTACACTCAACTATATATGAGATATCTTATGCTTTTGATAAACATTCTTTATCCCTATTTCATTTTGTCAACAGTTTTCTGATCTCATTTGCATTTTTTCTGGTTGATGGGATGGCAATTGCCATAATGATCTCCGCCTCTATAAAAAAGCCAGGTCTACAACAACATATCAGATTAATGAGAGACGCAGAGAATTGCATAATTTTTGTTTGAGAAATAAAAACTTTTTTGAAACGATATGCTATATTATAAGTGACAATAACAAAAGCAATAAATTATTTTTATAAATGCAAAAAATTTTTTTCTCTTATCATACTATTATATCAAAAACATTTTTATCTTAACAGGTCTTTCTAAAATACAAAAACAAAAACTCACACCCATGGCAAAAGCATCTAAAAAAAAGGCCGCAACCAAAAAGAAAGCTGCTCCCAAAAAGGCAGTGAAGAAGGCGGCTAAAAAAGCACCAAAGAAAGCTGCACCGAAAAAGGCAGCAAAAAAAGCCGCACCGAAAAAAGCTGCACCAAAAAAAGCCGCACCGAAAAAAGCTGCACCGAAAAAAGCTGTGAAGAAAGCCGCGCCGAAAAAGGCTGTGAAGAAAGCCGCACCAAAAAAAGCTCCTTCCAAAAAACCAGCTCCTGCTCCTTCAAATACGGAAGGATCAATGCAGGAGATGCCAGTTAGCACTCCAGGAATGGAAGAAGGCTCATCAGCTCCGGCATCAGGGGAATAAAAATATATCTCTACTCCTACAGCTGCAGGACTATTCCTGCAGCTTTTTTCAATTTTCAGGCAAGAAACTTTGCATGATGGTTGTGAGTGTGATTATTTCGCCCATGAAACAGAGAGCCAACATGCATGTAAAGACTGATCACTTTGCCTAAAATTGAAATATAAATTTTGAATGTGCAGGTATTTCGATTACTTCACCTTCAAACAGGCGTATAGAGCAAATAATTTAAGGGTGTTCCAAGCAGAAAAAAATTTGATCAGCTTTTTAGAGAAAACAGCTGTGCCGCCGCTTTTCGGGAGGGTATCCATGCGGCAAGAAGTGCTACCATGATTACAGTACTGGCAACGAGTAAAAAATCAGGCAAATACATTTTTACCGGATAATAATCGATGATAAAAGTGTTACCTCCGAGTTTTATGAGGTGGTACTTTAGCTGAAGCAGGCAAACCAAAAAAGCAATTAAAGTTCCGATTGCACCTCCCACACCTGCAAGCACTAATCCTTCGCTTAAAAATATTTGCTGAATTCGTGAATCGTGTGCCCCCATTGCTTTAAGTACTGCAATATCTTTTTGCTTTTCCAGCACAAGCATTGTTAATGCTCCGATCATGTTAAATGCTGCAACTAACAGTATCAGGGAAAGTATACCATAGATCACCCATTTCTCTATTTGCATAATGGTATAAAGGCTTTGGTTTTGTTCATAACGCGTTTGCACTATATACTTGTTCCCCATTGCCTGTTGAAGATTTTTTTGAGCATCTTCTGGTTTTACACCTGGTTTAAGTGATATTTCCACACCACTGTATTCATTTGCCGGCAGGTCGAGCATATATTGCATAAAACCAAGGTTTGTAAATGCATATTTATCGTCAAACTCCTGCTGCACTGTAAAAATACCTGCTGTTGAAACATTGTATGAATGCATAGCATCAATACTATTAAAACTCTTTGCTTTTCGGTTAGGTAAGTAAATAACAAGATTAGAGACCGGATTTTCCGGGTCGGCTCCAACTGCATTGCTTATCCCGGCGCCTGCAACTAATCTTGGAGCATCAGGGCTGCCCAGGTCATACTTACCTCTCTCTATATGTTGAGTAAGGTGGTTAACACGGCTATAATTTTCATCTACACCTTTCAAAAATACGATGGCCGTGTAATCACCATTTACCAGCACAGTCTTCTCCTCTGCAAAAAAACTAAGTTTATTAATGCCGGGTATCGAGCTTAATTTCTTTATCTGCGAAGGCGAAAATGAAATAAATTTTCCCGCAGCAGGTTTAATTTTTACATCAGCATAAAAATCGCCATAAAGGCTCTTTACCAAATCTTCAAAGCCATTGAAGACGCTCAAAACGATGATAAGAGCAGCCGTACCCACTGCAATAGCAAGTACACTGATCCACGCAATAATATTAATAGCGTTCGCAGATTTTTTTGATCTGAAGTATCGCCATGCAAAAAGAAAGTTCACTCAAAGAAAGTTTAGTGTCAATGGTGAATTGTAAAAAAGAAAAATGTCACCTTAACTGAACTATGAACCACTGCTGAACAAATTCGTTAAGGCTATAAACTTTACAGCACCTGGGTACTGTCATCTACAACAGCGCCTGTTTCAACCGTTGCGGTAATTGTTTTTTCTTTTTTAGGAAAGAATTTTTTCTGCCAAATAAGTAATGCGATAACACCAACAGAGATAGAAGCATCGGCAAGATTAAATACCGGTCTGAAAAACTCAAATTCCTGACCTGCCCAAAAAGGAAACCAGGGAGGATATTTTGCATTTGAAATAATGGGAAAATATAACATATCGACCACCTTGCCATGCAAAAATGTAGTATAACCGCCCTCCTGGGGAAATAATTGTGCTACAAGAAAAGGCTGGCTATCGCTAAAAATTAAACCATAAAACATACTGTCAAGAAGGTTACCAAGAGCACCGGCATAAATCAAAGATGCACAAATAATGAAACCCCAATGATATTTTTTACGAATAATATTGCTCAGATAAAACGTGCCGAGTATTACTGCCACCATTCTAAAAAGAGTAAGAATGATCTTACCAAAATTACCTCCGAATTGCCATCCCCAGGCCATTCCCTCATTTTCAACAAAATGCAAACGAAACCAGTTACCAATTACATTATGTTCCTCTCCAAGATAATAATGTGTTTTTATATAGAATTTCAACGCCTGGTCTGCCAGTAAAATTGCTATAATAAATGATGCGACATACTTGCCCTTCACGATTAATTGTTTTGCGACAAAGATAAGGGAAATGAGTTCTGTGTTTTTTAACTTAACAAGGGTTTTAAATTGGAAAGCAACACGTGTGATCTAAAACATTGAGGAATGCGATTAAACTCTAATGAGATTCAATAATTATTGCAAATCCTTTAAATTTGAAACTCCCCTTTTAAATTTCTTCATCGTCTTATGAAAATAACATCACTGATTCTCCTGCTTACTGCTACCGTTTTCTTTTCCTGTGCGCAACAAACCAGCAATGACTATATCAAAATAGAACGGATGATTTCGATGCGGGATGGTATTAAATTGTTTACGGCTATTTACATTCCAAAGGATACGTCCGGCAAGTACCCTGTTTTAATGATGCGCACTCCCTATTCCTGTGCGCCCTATGGGGAAACTAATTTCAGAAGAAATCTCGGCCCTAATCGATTGTTCGCAGATGAAAAATACATTTATGTTTATCAGGACGTGCGTGGTCGCCACATGAGTGAAGGAACATTCAGGGAAATGACGCCGGCCATAGATAATAAGCAGACTAATAAAGATATTGATGAAAGTAGTGATGCGTATGATACTATTGACTGGCTTTTAAAAAACATAAAAGGTAATAATGGTAAGGTTGGAATTTATGGCATTTCTTATCCTGGTTTTTACGCAACAGCCTCTTTACCCGCCGCTCATCCTGCTATTAAGGCTGTGTCGCCCCAGGCACCTGTTACTGATGAATTTGAGGGTGATGATGCTTATCACAGGGGTGCTTTTTTTCTCATGGATAATTTTAGTTTCCTGAATTACTTTGATCACCCGAGAGATGAGCCAAGACAACAGGATCCATTGATTAGCAAGAATATCTATATTCGGGACGCATACGATTTTTATTTAAAAGCCGGGCCAATTAAAAAATTTAATGAGTTGTATTTTCACAATCAAAGCAAAATCTGGAATGAATATCTTGGACATACAACCAAAGATGAATATTGGCAGGCTCGGGACATCCGTCCGCATTTGAAAAACATACAACCTGCCACACTTGTTGTGGGAGGATGGTTTGATGCAGAGGACATGTTTGGCGCTTTGCATACCTATGAAGCTATAGAACAGCAAAATCCCGTGAACAATAATAAACTTGTTATGGGACCATGGACGCATGGAGCATGGGAAGCTGGAAACTGGGATAGCTTTAATACCTACGATTTTGGAACCAATACCAGTGCTTATTTTCAACAAATAGAACTCGAATTCTTTAATTACTATTTGAAAGGGAAGGGCGATTTTAATGCAAATGAAGCAACGGTTTTTGTTACAGGAAGCAATGAATGGAGATCTTTTGCCCACTGGCCTCCTAAAGATGCAACACCGGTAAGGTGGTCATTAAATGAGAATCACAAATTGCTTTTAAAAGATACTTCTGCAAGAGGAGTTGATGAATATTTATCTGATCCGGCAAACCCTGTTCCCTACATCGACAAAAAATCAAGTGATCGCATTAATGAATATATGAGTGCCGATCAGGCATTTGCCAGGCAACGTAATGATGTGTTGTATTATGAGAGTGATGCCTTATCCAATAATGTTACCCTATGCGGCCCAATAATAGCTGATCTTTCAGCAAGTGTCAGTGGCACTGATGCAGATTTCGTTGTAAAAATAATCGATGTGCTGCCTGATTCAAATCATACGGAGCGCCTGGTTCGCGCAGAAGTTTTGAGGGGTAAATTTCGTAACAGTTTTGAAAAGCCGGAGCCCTTTATTCCAGGGAAAATAACATCGGTCAAATTTGTTTTAAATGATGTGGCTCATACATTTTTAAAAGGTCATAAAATAATGGTACAAATACAAAGTAGCTGGTTTCCGTTGGTTGACCGAAATCCTCAACGCTTTATGAACATTCCCGATGCAAATGAAGCAGACTTTAAAAAAGCAATCATAAAAATTTATCATGATGAGGAGCATCCTTCATCTATACAAGTATTAGAGTTAAAGTAGCTCAATCATTTACGTGAATTGCTGTTAGGCAAATTTCTTATCTGCATATTTTGGTATAAAATCTGAGTAATTGCATTTTAAGGTTCTGGTACAAATGAAAATTCGTATTAAAGAAAATTCTTTTTTAGCAAGAGTCGCAGCTTACATTTTACACGAAGATTGTGTTGCTGTTGTGATCGGTGAAACCGTTTATCTATGGAATACAAACAGGCAGGATTTTTTAAAAAATAAAAAATGGGTAACTCATGAACTTGTGCATGTTCAACAGTTTAAGCAGTATGGATCCCTGAGATTTCTTTTTTTATACATATGGGAATCTTTAAGAAACGGGTACCATAATAACAGGTTTGAAATTGAAGCACGAGAAAAAGAAAATGATGAAAGTCTCCTGGCAAAACTATTCTTTCAGTAATCCTGGAGGTCCATTTTTCCCTGCACCATCTGCCTGATGATTTTAATATCTTCCTGTAATTTACTGGATTCCCCAGTTTCCGGATGTAAAGGTTCATTGTCCTTTCGCTCCTTTACGGAACTATAGATCATAGCCGATTCATCCATCAGATTGTTTTTATCAGCTTCCTCTTCATAAGGCTCTTCATTTATTTGATTCAAAACTTCATAAGTCTCTCTAACTTCTGCGTCCTCGTAAGTCATGGCTATTTTTTCCGCTGACCTATTTAGATCAAAACTCTCTTCTATTTTATCCCGCTCTTCATTTTCCTGGTGCAGTGTTTCATTATCCTCTATGTTCGTTTTGTTCTGATAGATCATCATTCCTTCCATTAATTGAGCATCTGCTTCTTCCTCTATTTTATCATGGTCTTCATTGTATTGATGCAAACTCTCGTTATTCTCATCACTGTCTATGTTCTTATAGTTTGTGGTCTTTTTTTCTCTTGGAATATTTTTGTCAATATTATCTTTAACTTTTTTTTCTTTAAATATTGATGGGATTTCATTGTCTCCTGTGATACTACTTCTTATAATATTTGGTACCAGGAATTCACTAACTCCCGCTATAGTTGTCAAAAAATAAATTACCCATTGGTTGGCTGCCGTATTTAAGAATCCAAGAATAGTATTGGA
>DATBFI010000064.1:0-9922 GCA_036558585.1 Chitinophagaceae bacterium | reverse complement strand
TATAAGTTTATAAAAAGTTTGAAACTTAAATAAATTTCCTTGCTTGTACCATTTTTACCCCCGCTCTTCGTAGTATGTCGTGTGCCGCAAAATAAAAAAGCCAGCCGCTATCCGTATGTCTCCCGCTTTGGCGGGACAGGTTATGACTACGGATATAAATGAACAGCCAGTCTCCGACTGGAACCTGCCTACCGGCAGGCAGGTTTGAAAAATAAATTCTGAATACATGATTCTTCAAAGCTTTGTATTTAGCTAAGCCCGTTACGTTATTCAAGAAACATAAGTTCAAACAAAGCAATTAAATTTGTAGAAATAAAGGCTATGTCAACATCAGCAATAGATAAACAAATCAATAACTACTTACCTCGATTAACCATAAAGCAAAAAAAAGCTGTTCTTACAGTAGTAAAAACTTTTGCAGAAGAACAAGAGGAGAGTGCTCCTTTTATAAAAACAAAACCGCTTACTTCTCATAAGGCGAAAGTACTTAATGACGTAAAGGAAGCGGTAGAAGAAATGAAATTGATTAAAAAAGGAAAATTAAAAGCTCGTAACGCAGAAGATTTATTCTATGAGCTATAAGGTAAAAGCCATTCCGAAATTTGAAAAGGAATTGAAACGGTGAGCAAAAAAATATCCTTCTCTTAAAGCCGAATACATCGAACTGGTTCAGAGTTTGAAGCAAGAGCCAGAACAAGGCACTCCACTTGATGGTGCTGATGTTTTCTTTCCCCTCAAAGGTTCTACTTTATTCGTCATAGCGAGGAGCGCAAAGCCATTGTGTGTTAGCCGCGACGTGGCTATCTAATCTCAGTGTTAAAGTACCGTTCAACAATTTTTGTAAGTTTTTCAGGTGTGAGTGGTTTTATTTCAAAGCCATTTATTTCAGATATTTTTTCAGATCTTTTCCTATCGGCTGGATTCAAAGAAGTGGTCAGCATAATAATTATTATTTGTGCTTTCTGTGCGTCGCTTAGTTTTTTATACTCATCTAAAAATTCCCAACCGTTCATAGCCGGCATATTTATATCTAAAAAAATTAATTGAGGGATTTTAATTTCTTTTCTAAGAAAATCCAGTGCTTCAAAACCACTTTCGGCAACCTCTATGTGCTCTGTGATATCAACTTTCTGTATGATCATCTTATGATAAAAATTATCATCCTCATTATCATCTATCAGCATTATACAATGAAGTTTTTTCATACTATAGTTGTTTCAGGAATGGTAAAATAAAATGTGGTTCCTTTTTTCGGATCAGATTCCACCCAGATCTTTCCTCCATGCAATTCTACAATTTTTTTGCAAAGTGCAAGTCCTATTCCTGTACCTGCATAGTGTTTTTGAGAATGCAGTTTTTGAAAAATTGTGAAAATGCGTTCATGATATTTTTTCTCTATTCCTATCCCGTTATCCTGTACTTTAAATATCCATTCATGGTAATTTGCTTCTGCATAAACATTAATGTTAACTGCAGTATCTTTTTTCCTGAATTTAATAGCATTACTGATAAGGTTTTGGAAAAGCGATTTTATATCAGTGTAACCTTTAATTACAGGCAGCTTTCCTACATCAATTCTTGCATTGCTTTCTTTTATAGAAGTATTAAGATCCTGCAAAACATCCTGTAGTATTTTATTACAATCAATCAACGTTTTGGTTTTGTCATGACCTATTCTTGAATAATCGAGCAGGTCCTTAATGAGTGTTTGCATGCGGATGGTTGCTCTTGTGATAAACTCGAGATACTTATCCGATTCATCGTCTATCCGGCTTTTATATTTTCCCCGGAACAGAGTTACATAATTCGAAATAGTTCTTAACGGTTCCTGCAGATCATGAGAAGCAACGTAAGCAAACTGCTCAAGTTCTTTATATGAAAGGCTTAATTGCTCTGCCATTTGATTGATAGCTGTTGCAACGTGCCCAATCTCATCTTTTGAGAATACCATTGCTCTTTCACTCAAGTCACCTTTTGCAATTTGAGCGGTAGCCCTGTTTATCTCATTCAATCCTCTTGTAATTCCTTTGCTTACGGATATAGTAAGCACAAGGCCTGTTATTTCTACTGTTAGTGCAACACTGAACACAAGTTTCAAAATAATATTTTCGAGCCAGCGGGAGCCTTCACCTAATGTATATGAAAAATTATCTTCGAGTTTGGTAAGTTGATCATTAATTGGATCTATCAATGCAATAAATGAATCTAATTTTTCTTTTGTAGGAGATGATGAATTAATTTCTGTATGCAATGCCCTGGCGATCGGGATCAGTTGCATAATAACGGTATCTGCTTTTGCCCAGATACCAATAGCTTTATTAAGATAATGTACATCATAAAACCTCTTTACAAGATTTATCATGCCATCAATATCATCGGGGTGATTTCGTCCTTCTAAAAATCCTTGTCGTGCAACGTGTATGTCGGGCGTCTCAGTCAATAATTCTACTCTTGTTTTATGATCGCCCAAAGGTACCAGCATAAAATTTTGAAATGCTTTATAATCGGCCTCATCATAGGTAGCGCTGTATTTTCTTAAATGATATACAGCATCTTTTTCAGCTTTGGACCATAATCCCTCACCTGCTACAAAAGCTCTTACTGCAGAAAGTGTATGAATCGCAAACCAAAGCGTGATTAACTCCACGGCAATAAGCACAGCCATTGTGCCTACAATAAAATAAAGTTTTTTGGCAATTGAAATATCTTTTAGTGATTGCAGACGAAAAAGGTTTCGCATAAATATTAGATTTTGGATAAGCTTTACTGCTTTTTCACTAGAGTATGTGCTGCGAATCTAAGAATACTCATGAATATTTTAAAGAAGGGCCCTTAGAAATTTATTTTGTATCACTTGCAGTATAAAAAGATAATAGTACCGCACTTACATTAATTTTTTTCCACAGCCTCTTCTGGCATAAATATGTAATATAGCTTTGTGGGTTTCGTGTATTGTAATATGGTATTCTTTCTTTTCAGTCTTCTGCAGGGTCTTCACAGCAAAGCTCTCGTTTCGCAGCTTTACCTCAACAGATAAACAGAAATAAATTTTTCTATCTTAAAGTTTAATATCAGGTAAAACATTTATTGACGGCAATTGTCGCAAGGTATAAAGCCATTGCTTTCAGATTGTAATTTTCTCTTCCAGTTCTTTTATCCATTTAGGATGTGTGAAATCGCCTGTGCTTACTATATCAATGCCTTTTATCAATGCCCATTGACAGATTGTTTCTAAATCTAAATTTAGTAGTTGTTTTCCTTTTCCGAGCGTCTTTCCAAATAGTTTTGTTTGGCTAAGGCATTGCAAAATATACTTGCTCAATTTCATTTCATTTATTTTTTCTCTCATTTCATAAATCATTTCAACCAATCGATAACACTTCGGGTTGTGTAAGAATGATGAGTATAACAACTTGCACAGCATTATAAAAACAAAAAAGTTTAATTATGAAAAATGCTATACGCTTATTGCCGGTATTTTTATTACTAAACACTTCTTTTGCATCATGCACAAAAGAAACTGTTTCCTCTTCGGGTCAACCAGGAACAGGTAATGTATCCGGAAAAGTAACAGATACAAGAAATGATCTTATCAGCGGTGCAAAAATTACAATTGAACATACGGTTTGGTATGATTCTTATTTGAATGCGACCACAGGAACAAATGGCGAATATATAATTGCATTACCTGCACAACCTGCAGGAGACTGGACAGCAAAAGCACAACTCACAAAATCGGCATATGGACAAGATTATGTTTTTGATCTTGAAGCCAATAAAATTGATCCGTTTAATTGTAACAATTCAACAGTAAGAAATTTTACGTGGAAGTTAAGCGGTCAACGCCCCGGCACTGATTCTTATTACGGCGCTCATGTTGATTTATATCAATTCGGAACCGATGTAGATATGGACAAAGTAAAATTAGTATTCACGCCCTACCCGGGTGAAGATAAACTGATCGATGGAAGCAATGCAACAACGACAGAAAGAAGTGTGCAGGATGTTGCGGGAACATTTATGGTAAAAGATATTCCTATCGGAAAGTACATGGTGAAAGCAGTGTATCCAGGCAAAACATTACTGCTTCAAAACAGGCATGATGGTGGAAGTCCGGAAGTTCAGAAAACTGTTGTATTTGGAAAATATGGCTATCTCGGTGAAACGGAATACAACATAGAGTTTTGGTTGTCAGAATAACTACCAGGTGTTTATTGCACTCAATATGCCGGCGCAATTGCATACTATTTTGCGAGTTGTTGTACCCGTTCCGTTTTTTTCACGTCTTTCCAAAGCCTGGTGTTTAATAAGGACGTTGTAGTATTCAAATCAATTTGTCATAGCAATATGCACTAGCCACGCGTGCCTCTCTTAAATTTAATAGCTTTACAAAATGAAAACGAATAAAATTCTTCATGATCAAATTTTCAGGTTGTAGATAACCAGATAAGAGACAAGAACCCTCCTGAAACGAAGCAAACTTATGATAGGTTAATTCAAATGGGCTATAGCAGTATGGACACAAAAAAATATATTGGTCAATGCCTAGCTGTGGAATTGTTTAATATTATGGAATACCATCAGCCCTTTGATGAAAAAAGATATGTTAAAAATCTTTTGAATCTGCCTAAAAAACCTCTTGAATAATTTTTCTTCCCAGGAACGCCGCTCCAAGTCTGGGTACGCCCGGGGATGTTGCGGGATTCAGAAATTGCATTAAAAAAAACGAATTCAACTAAAGTCGATCTTCCTCTATGCGGCGAAATTATGCACCATAGTTTTGATGTGTGGCGTGTTCCTGGCGTTGTCTTTCTTTCATTAAATATTTTTTTACACCGCTATGTAATAAAATTATTTACAACGCTACCAATGATAACAAGTGATTTTGCATTTAGTAATTTTCTTGCTGAAATTTATTTTCAACTTAAAATCGTTTTATGCTTGTTACAACCAGCACATATTTGGAAGGATACAAAGTAGTACAGCAGATGGGAATCGTACGGGGCATCATTGTGCGCAGCAGAAGTATTTTTGGAAATATTGCAGGTGGATTGCAAACACTTCTTGGTGGCAACATCACTATTTATACCGACCTGTGTGAAAAAACACGCCAGGATGCTTATGACCTTATGATTCAACATGCACAACAGATTGGTGCAAATGCTGTCATCAATATGCGATATGACGCAAATGAAGTAATGTCCGGTGTTACCGAAGTATTGGCTTATGGTACCGCTGTGATTGTTGAAAAGCAAGCACTCTAAATTACCGCTCTTCGAAGAGCTCCGTTCCGGCAGATATAAATAAGTTTGCAGTATCTGTATGTTGTCTATACTTTGTTCTTCTCATAACTAAAAAACTGCCCCTTCATTAGATACGTTTCATTACCTATCTTTATTCAATAACGTAATTACATGCCGGAAATACCTGCTATGATTACGATGCTTGCATTAAGAAAAAAGAGCCCGTGATGTCGCGACATTTTGGTTCCGTTTTATCCTCACTTTCCTGCAATTCCACTGGTAATTGCCTCTTTGTCCTTAATAGTTATGACCATATTAAAATCTTAATTATCACTTATCTGTTTTGCTATATTGGCCCTTACTTATATTTGGGTTCTTTTTAAAAGGACAAACAATGCCTGATAAACAATCAAACACTGGTATTCTGCAACTTTTGAGCGAGCAGAATACTGAAAAAGTAAAACTGGCGGTTACTGATATTGATGGAATATTACGCGGAAAACTTATCAGCTTTGAAAAATTCAGGTCTATCCTTGAAAAAGGTTTTGGTTTTTGTGATGTGGTATTTGGATGGGATGCGGGAGATCTTGCATACGACAATGTAAAATTTACCGGCTGGCATACAGGTTACCCTGACGCAACGGCGGTAGTAGATACACAAACTTTTCGTCAAATTCCCTGGGAGAATGAAGTGCCTTTTTTCCTTGCCGATTTTCGCGACGCAGCAGGAAATGACCTGCACATTTGTGCAAGAAGCTTGTTGAAAAAAGTTGCGCGGCAGGCCCATGAGGCAGGATATGTTCCCTATTTTTCACAGGAGTATGAATGGTTTAACCTCATCGATAATGTGAATGAGTTATATGAAAACAAATTCCGTGATCTTAAGCCAATGACCCACGGCATGTTTGGTTATTCTATTTTGCGGGCATCCCAGCAGAAAGAATATTTTTATGATCTGTTTGATTTACTAAAAAAATTTGAGGTGCCACTTGAGGGCCTTCACACAGAAACAGGTCCTGGTGTGTATGAAGCAGCGATCCTATATGCTGAGATACCTGAGGCGGCTGACAGGGCTGTACTCTTTAAAACTGCTGTAAAACAAATTGCGCATAACCATGGATTGATTGCGACCTTCATGGCAAAGTTCAGTGAACACCTTCCCGGTTGCAGCGGTCATGTGCATCAGAGCTTATGGTCGGCAGATAAAAAACAAAATTTGTTTTACGATAAGAAAAGTAAGACGACCATGAGCACTTTGATGGAAAGTTATATCGCCGGGCAATTATATTGTTTGCCACATATTCTGCCCATGTATGCGCCAACGATAAACAGCTATAAACGCCTGGTAGAAGGTGCATGGGCGCCCACTACATTAACATGGGCCATCGATAACAGGACAACCGCTTTAAGAGCACTGGTCGGCAACAAAAATTCTACGAGATTAGAAACAAGGGTAGTGGGTTCGGATGCCAATCCTTATCTCGCCATGGCAGGCTGTCTTGCTTCAGGTTTGTATGGAATAAAAAATAAGTTGAAACTAAAAACGCCGGCGACAGTTGGCAGTGGTTATAATGACAAGCATAATGGCACACTGCCTAAAAATTTATGGGAGGCAACGCAGACAATGAAGCAATCAGCTATTGCCAAAGAATTATTTGGTGAGGCTTTTGTAGACCATTTTGCTTCTACACGTGAATGGGAGTGGAGACAATTTGCAAAGGTTGTTACTGACTGGGAACTGAAACGTTATTTGGAAATTATATAAACAAGAATTTGTTATTGATGAGGAGAGCAATCAAGATTTTTATGATGCCAGCTTTTGTAATTCATAGCTTCGTCCCTTGCGTCGCACATTTGAACGCTTTGTTATAAATTAAACAAATTCGTTCAATTTCGTAAGCCCGAAACTTTATCAACATCATTAGGCAGCTTTAATTTCTATACAACTTTTGCTTTAAAAACTTATTAGAGTCAGATGAAAATAATGTCTATGTAGTTTTATGTGCTGCGAGCGTATTAACCTTATTACCTTAGTAACTATAATAACAAAAATAAATAACCTTATTACCTTGTTCAATAGGAGCATTAGAAAGGTGATGGCGTTTTAAGAGTGATATTAAAGACGTTCAAATAAAAATAGGGTAATAAGGTTAAATTCTCTTTTAGCAATACATTTACTAAGATAATAAGGTCAATATCCTTGAATAAAAAAATAAAACCTAAATCTGAATATAATTAAACAGTGCTATCAGGTGAATAACAAAAATCAATTTAAAGAATAAAAATTCTTATGACAGATTTCAATACGATACGGCAATATAATTTTCCCACCATCATTCGCTTTGGCGCTGGTGCGATTGAAGAATTGCCCGGGCATCTGGCAACAACTGCTTTCACAAAACCGTTGCTTGTCACCGACCCGATGGTGAGTCAGTTGGATTTTTTTAAAAAGATCAAAAGTGGTCTCATTTCAAAATCTTTTTCTGTTGAAGTGTTCTCAGACATTCATAAAAATCCTGTAAAATCGGATGTGCTGAAAGGTGGAGATGTATTTAAGTCTGCAGGCAGGGATTGTATTATTGGCATCGGTGGCGGCGCCGCAATGGATGTAGCTCGCGCCATTGCATTGAGTGTAAATCATCACCGTGATTTATTTGACTATGACGACCTGATCGGCGGCGATAAATATGTAACGGAAGAAGTTCCTTATTTTATCACCGTTCCCACAACCAGTGGAACGGGCAGTGAAGTGGGACGAAGCGCTATTATTTCTGAGGATGATACGCACAGGAAAAGAATTTTGTTCTCCCCAAGATTGCTGGCAAAGATTGTTTTTGCTGATCCGTTATTAACGATGGAACTTCCGCCTTTTATTACAGCAGCAACGGGAATGGACGCCCTTACTCATAACATGGAAGCTTTTATTGCAAAAGGTTTTCATCCGCTATGCGAAGGCATTGCCCTGGAAGGAATTTCACTGATTAATCAATCTATTATTGATGCAACGAACAAACCTGATCTTGTATCAAGAAGTAAAATGATGATCGCTTCGCTGATGGGAGCGGTTGCATTTCAGAAAGGCCTTGGCGTTGTGCATTCATTGGCACATCCTTTATCTTCGTTACTTGATACACATCATGGTCTTGCCAATGCAGTAAATTTGCCTTACGGTATGCGTTTCAATCACGCAGGTTTTGAAGATCAGTTCAAAAGAATAGCATGTGCAATGGAATTAAAAAAAGTCCGCAAGGACTCGCCGGGAGAAGCAGTAGTGGATCATCTTTTTGAAATAAATCAACAGATACATTTGCCAACCAAACTACGTGATGTAGGTGTAAGGGAAGAACATATAGACACTTTATCAGACCTTGCTTTTGCTGATTTTTGTCATCCCAATAATCCAAAGCCGGTTACACGTGAAGATTTTAAAAAACTGTATCTCGAAGCATTATGATCACGAAGCCTGTACTTAAAATTGGTATAACAGATTGTGCGCACTACACAAGATATGAAAACTGGTTTTTAGCCGCATCTGAAAATGTGGAAGTAATCAAACTATCGTATCATTTGAACAATGAAAAAGATGTTGCAGGTTGTGATGGTATAGTTTTAAGCGGGGGAGAAGACATGCATCCAAAATTTTATGGCAAACCGGAATATCTTCCTCAACTGAGCATAAAAGATATCAATGAAAAGAGAGATGATTTTGAATTTAAAATAATTGAAAAAGCGCTGGAATTAAAAAAACCTGTTCTTGGTATTTGCAGAGGATTGCAGGTAATGAACGTGTATCTTGGCGGGACGCTGATACCGGATATTCCTGCTTGTTTCGGATTGTATGGCCATGAAAAAATTAATGGGATCGATCAAAGCCATGCAATAACTGTTGAGGAAAACAGCTTGCTGCATAATATTGCAAATGCCACAAAAGGTGAAGTAAATTCTGCACACCACCAGGCAGTTGATCAGCTTGCAAAAGACCTGTCGATAATTGCAAAAGCTGAGGCGCCAATAGCAGAAGCTCTGGAATGGAAGGATCCAAAAAATAAATCGTGGTTATTGTTGGTTCAATGGCATCCCGAACGAATACCCGATCAGCAAAATTCTTTTGCATTGAATATTCGTGAAGCATTTATAAAAAATTGTAATCAATAATTTATGGCCAATTAATTTTGATGTGCATGAGAAGCCTATTCGCTACACAAGAAATTATTTTTAATTTAATAGCCCCATTGGGGCGATATTTTGGTAACAGAAATAAATATTGGTAACATTACTCAAGCCCCTTCGGGGCGACAAGTAGCAGTGGCTGGATTAATGAACAACGATTTGTAAATGGAGTTTCAATGGCAGGCAGGTTATGGTGCCTTTTCATATACAAGAAGCCAAAGGGATATTGTAATTAATACATCATGAATCAGGAAGAACATCACAAATGTCGCCCTTATGGGGCTCAGCTCTGCGATCTTCTTGAACCCATTACCAGAATTTCAGCCCGATGGGCTTTAGCAATTCAAAACATTCAGTATTCAGTGCTGTACTAAATTTTTATACCACTATCAAATGTTATAAGCAACTATGCAAATCATTAATCCCGCTACAGAACAAATTATTACCAACATTGCTGAAGACACGCAACAAACCATCGCAAAAAAATTTCAATCATTAAAAGAAGGACA
>DATBFI010000063.1:0-10174 GCA_036558585.1 Chitinophagaceae bacterium | reverse complement strand
AAAAGCCGGCTATTAAAATTATCTGGTTTATATTTTTCAATCGGACAAACAAAACAGTGAGATTACTAAACCGGTTGATACAATTTGATAAATTCACCTCTCAGAATTTAATGACTACAAGTTTCACGAATTATATTCAGGACTTTTTTGTATCAATTTCATTATCACGTAAACGGGAAGGGTGTAATAAAAAAGTTTTACAATGCATCCGCTAAAATCGCTTCCCATCAGTTTGAGCGCAAAGGGGACAAACACCAAAATATAAACTACCATTCCATACACGCTTTTTTGACGAACTTTTTTAAATGCAGTGTAAAATAACTTTAATATAAGCCCGGCTATAAATGTTCCCGCAATCACTCCGAAATACCCGAAATTCAGATACATTTCTGCTATAAACCCCGGGGGCACCCCACCGCCGGGAGAGTTCTCATCTCGCTTTTCATAGATCAGTTCACCAATCTCGCGACCTTCGGTTATATCAGGTTTCTTGGGCCACATAGTACGTGGGATGGGTGCTACTAACCATAAAACCAAAGTCTCACCAAACTGATAATCCATTTTGTTCGGCATTTCATCTATGATCTGGGAGGTTTTATCAATGCCTAAAAAATTAAGTGTTCCAACCATAATTGCCAAAGGATTTGACGAAACCTCTGTTTGTGAATTTATTTTCGAATGACTCTCACGTAACTCCGTCATTACAATAAGAGCGAAAGATGCTATTGCCACAACCGTAGTCAGCTGCCGCCATTTTATGCCACCTTTTAAATAATAAATAATAAGCCCGGTATTAATTAATACATACAATGCATTACTCCTGGAACTTTCTATAAACGGGTATGCCATATTGAGAACACCTAAGATCAAAATAAATATTCCCAACAGTGACACTATTCTTTTTCTTTTTTGAATGAAATAAATCAATAAGATGTAAAATACAGGCTCAATAAGATCCATGCAAAGCCGGTAATATCCCAATGAAGAATAACTTCCATCATCTACCTTATAGTGTCTTTTTTGTGATAGTTCATTAATTGCATAGAAGTTTACACCCATCTTCTTAAAATAAAAGGCTGCTGAAACGAGACTTACCCCTGTAAGCAATATTGCAAGGGGAATAAATTTTTTTAAGCTGACCTGGCTGCGAAAAATTTTTCTGTTAGACCAATCCGGAAGGGATTTGGTAGTAAGCGTATAGCCAAAAATGAAACAAGAAAGGCCGAGATAAATACACCCGAGACCTTTAAGTAAAATGGTTGGAGATTTTCCCATCAGCATGAGAGGTTTAGCATCAGATTCAAATGGCGACAGAATAAAGAAGGAGCGCAGCACCGTTCCAATCATTAATGAAACTAAGATCAACAACAAAGGATGAGTAGGATCAAATTTTTCATCTTTATGGGTAAGTGGTATCAAAAGCAGGTTGATAAGAGGAATTGTGAGAAAAGGGATAAGCCAATCGGTATGGCCAGCAGCAATCACAGCCAGACTTCCGATCGCCGTAATAGCGAGTAGTAGAATATGAACCCTTATTATTACTGAATATAGATTTATGCGATTCATGCCATATTATTAATGAGAATAACGCTCAATTTTCATTGTCCATCACAAGTCGAATCAATGTAATCTGTATCGCTTGTAAGTGAATTGGTTTATTTGGGTTAGCTATAGGTATAAAAGCATTAATAATTCATGAAGCTTTGGTTCAGGGCTCTCATGTGAAGGCGTATGATAGATACAAATTATTTTGTTGAAAAAAAATTCGTTAACAAAGAAGATCGCTAACCTGTCACCCAAACTTTAGCCAGCTTCTCTTTTTGGCTGGCTTCTCATGGCCATTCAATTTACCGTTTCCGTTACCATTCAATTTACCATTTCCATTTCCATTTCCGTTACCATTAACATATTCATAGCCATAGCCATATCCATATCCGTAGTATTTAGAGCCATATTTATAGGAACGATTCTTAACGTCGTTCACTACTAAATATAAGTTTGCAAGTTTCTTATTATCCACAAGATCATTTACAATTTCCAAACTGCCTTTGTAGGAATAATTTTGTCTAACCAAAAACAGGTTAACATCACTATACTTGGCTAATATCTGCGCATCGCCTACCGCACCAATTGGAGGGGAATCAATAATAATAATATCGAAGTTTCTCTTTAATTCCTGGAATAGATCACCTACCGCTGATGTCATTAATAACTCCGCAGGATTAGGTGGAAGAGGACCTGAACTCACCAGAAAAACATTTGGGCATTGGTCTAAAGGTTTTATAAAATCATGTAAATGACTACCATTAAGAATAATGTTACTAAAACCAGTTGCATTATTAAGACCGAGCATGTTTGTCAACTTCGGTTTACGCAGATCCATTTCCATCAATACTACTTTTTTTCCGGAATAACCATACATCTGTGCAAGATTGGCAGCAATAAATGATTTACCCTCGCCTGAGATGGAAGAAGTTATAAGTATAGTGGAGCATTTTTTATGACCGGTTAAAAAATCCATATTAATTCGAAATATTCTCAACTGTTCCGCAATTGCAGAACGGCCATTTTCTTTTAAAGACAGGAGTCCGGCTGCCTCGCTATGACCAATTTCTGCAACTATACTGCACGGTGTTGCTTCCGTTATATCTTCTTTTGTAACGATCCTGCTATTAAGCGAATATTTAAAAAGCAAACAACCGGATGGTATTATTAAACCAAGCAATAGCGCAGAAATCATAACCAGGATTTTTGGCGGGAAATAGGGAAGATAATCTGATTTCGGGGTTTCTATAACCGTAGCATTTGCGATGTTGGAAGCTTTAGTTATTGCAGTTTCTTCCTTTTTCTGCAAAAGGTAAAGATACAATGCCTGCTTTACACCCTGTTCCCTCGACAGGTCGATGAATTTTCGCTCCTGCACCGGAACATTAGTGATCATGTTGGTCATTAATGTGCTTTCTGATTCTATTTTAGTCTTATTTATTTCAAATGCCCTTTGCTGATTTTGAAGACTTTTAATTACATCATTGCGTAAATTTGAAATTTGTGCATCCAGGTTTTGTACTGCCGGATTTAGACTTGTTGTTGTAAGAGACAGTCCATCTCTTTCAACAAGCAAAGAATTATATTTCTGAACAAGGGCAAGAAATGTCGGGTCATTATAAAGGGTCGAGGGAACAGGTCTGGAATTTGTTTTCTCATCCTGTAAGTAAGTTAAAGTACTTTTTATAACATTTAGTTGAACCTCGACTTCATTCATTTTGTTATAATAATCCTTTGAACTTTCCAATATCATTGAAGATTGCTGAGAAAGATCTGTTATCTTGTTCTGTTGTTTAAATCCCTGTATGTTTGCTTCTATATCATTCAATTCCCCGGTCACAATATCTATTCTTGAATCAATAAAAGAAAGCGTGCTGTCTGATATTTGATTTTTTTCATTTAAATTTCTCCTGATATAATCACTTAACAATCTTGAGAGAAAATCTTCTGCTTTTTTCGGCACGCTTGAATTGTACGATAACTCAATAACGCTTGTTTCGTCGTTTGAAACTGCACTGGTTAAGTTTTCATTAATGGCGGCTACTACAGCATTAACAGAATTAAGCGTAAAAAAATAATCAGCATCCTCAAAGGGTTTGCCCGTTTTCAAAATGGAAATTTTACCTATTGGAGTAGTGATCGTATCGCCCCACTTAGCCCTCAGGGATGTATCGAGATCGCTGCTATTGATGGTAAAATAATTTGCGTGGCCATTTTTCGGGAAATGAATATCGAGTGTAGTCGCAAGGGTTGAATCTGATGTGGGTATAAAATTCACCCAAAAGGGGCTTTTATCATATAATTCCACCGGCAAAATGGCAGTTTCCCTGAAGTAAGCTACATTCAGGTTCATTTCTCTCACTGCCTGCTCAAGAAGATCCCTCGTTTGTAATATCTCAAGCTCATTATATACATTGCTCTGCACATCAAGTAAGCCGGTAAAATCCTGCAAAGAAGACAGATTCATAAAGGATGAATTTTTATTTTCATCATCCTTTACCAATAATTTTGCGTGTGCTGTATACTTTGGTGTTGCATAATGCAGAAAAAGAAATCCTAAAGCAAGAAAGACAATTACCGATGCCAGATAAAATTTCCAGTGGTATAAAAGTTTTGATATTATTTTCCTAATATCAAATTCTTCTTGCTCTTTTGCTGGTTTGTTAAGTTGTTGATTCATCGAAATAGATTAAAGTAATATAATAATTCAACAGTAAGGTTATTGGGATCAATTGCGAGGTTAATTTTTTTATGCGTTACACAGAGAGTAAAGCGGCATACCATTCAGTAAAACATTATAGGATAAAAATCTCTTTAATAAATTTAATATGCCATTTCATCTCCCCTGAATAAAATATAAATAGTCTGAAAAATTATTTTAAGATCAAGCCATATACTCCAGTTTTCGAGATACCATATGTCATGCATCACTCTTTCCTTCACCTGGCGTTCATTAATAATTTCTCCCCGATACCCGTTTACCTGTGCCCAGCCTGTTAACCCCGGCTTTAATAACTGTCTTACCATATAGTGTTCTTCAATTTTAGAGAAATCCTCCGTATGCTTCAACATGTGTGGCCTGGGTCCCACGATACTCATACTGCCACCTAAAACATTAAGGAATTGCGGGAATTCATCCATGCTCGTTTTTCGCAAAAATTTACCTATTGCGGTTATCCTTGTATCAGTTTTAGTTGCCTGTTTTAAATTCGCCTCATTATTAGGTTTCATGCTTCGGAATTTATAGCACTGGAAATTTTTATTGTTCCTTCCTGTTCGTGTTTGAACAAAAAAAATAGGTCCTCCCGATTCCAGGTAAATCAATAACCCCACTACAGGGATCATCCATGACAACAGGAATATCACAACAAAACCACTAATAACAATATCGATCAGTCGCTTTGTTGCCCGGTTGATAATATCCTCTAATGGTTCGTTTCTCAGGGCAAGAATTGGCATATCATACATATAATCAATATGCACCGACTCCCTTACAAAAAGTTTGAAATCAGGAACTAATTTGAAGCGGATACATGCAAGCTCTGCCTGTTGCATGAGTGCATATATATTTTTGTTTTGCTCGGGTGTAAGTGTAGAGTATATCTCATTAACTTCAAGCTGTTTAGAAACTTGCACTGTATGATTAATATCAGTTATAATAGGATAATTAGAAAGCTCCTTAATATTTTTGAAATCTTCTGCAAATCCTAACAATTGTGTTGCTGCATTTTCTGTTTCAAGGTAGTTGGCCAGTTTTTTAGCCACTTCATTAAAACCAAGAATTAAAACCCGTTTTGAGTAATATTTCTTTTTTATAAAATAATTTGAAGGGAAAGAATAAATAAATCTGTCAAACAGAAGATAAATGCCATAAAGAATTAAGGTAATTGAAATAAAATATCTTGAAAGTTCATACTGAGGGGGAAAAATAACATAAAGCAGAAAAACACTTATGCCCCAGGAAAAATATATTATTAAAGTTTGCTGTGAAAAAGATTCAAGTAAAAGACGATTAACCCTTGAATAAAGACTCCCCACTTTTGCGAGTATTAACCACGCGAAATTTATTATAATCCATAATTGAAAATAAAACCTGAAATGAGGAGCATCATCATGGAAAACAAATTTGGTAGCTAAGAAAATAAGGTTGAGAACAGAAATATCTACTCCTTGGTAAAAAATCTGTGCATATTTTTTGAGGCGGCTGCTCATATTTTCTCTGAGTAATAGGGATTAGAATAATGCATTGCTGGGATCTCATACTAAGCTTACTTTTTCTGTAAGCGGTACTATGAAAAAAAATTGGAGGGATGTCTTCGCGGAAAGACTAGTTTAGTAAGGACTACATTTTATTAATCAACAACTGTGATCTACTGATTAAATTTTTGTCGGGTTTACTTTTAAGAAAAAAGTTTACTGATATTTTAAAACAGGTTCCAGTTTAGGTAAGACTTTAATATTTTGTTTTCCAGGACTGGATGAAGTAAATGATCACCTGGTTACTGCATTCATTTTTTATGAGCCTAAATCTATTATTTGTTTCCAGGTGCCTCGGAATTAATAATGGGATGCTATTTATTTTTCAGATGAAATTGAGATTTCTTAAGGGTTAGAATGTTGAAATTTTGGGAACGAGAGCAGGCCTAATTAGTCCGTTTTTTTATAACAGCTTTCACTAACCGCAGTTCTTTTATCAAGCAAATAAACAAGACCATTCAAAAATTGATAACCGAGGGTTGCGCTTTGCGTCAATTTTTCCAAAACAAGTCCCGTTTCATTATCTATCAATAGTTTCCCATTTATATTAGTGTTTACATACTTTTCGGATACTTTACTTGTAAACAGAATTGTTGTGGTGGTCTTTGCATTTCCGTTTGAGTCTATTCCGTATGTAGTCACGGTCTTCTGATCATTTATTAAAGCAGAGTCTGTCCATGAATGCCCGTTCTTATATTGCATATCCGTAGGAAAACCCGCAATTAGCGCTATACGACTGCCTTTTGTAAATCGCTCGGGCTCGAGTCCCGCAAGGCTTATTAAAGAATCAGTGGAGTAGGAGGTTGAATCATCATCGGTAACAGATATGATAACGCCGTTTATATCTACCTGTATCTTTACGGGTGTTCCTATCATGTTTTTTATAGCTTTTTCAATTAATGAATTGCTATCTGCCAGCATTTCAGAATTATAGGATATCTCTTTACCCATGGAGTTAACCGTGTCTGCAATCTTTTCAGTAGTCACTGTAAAAGAATATCCTTCATCAGAAATATCATCTACAGTATATGACTTGATAACTAATGATCTGGTTTTTATATCCAGACTATCATCTCCAAGTTGCAAAAAATAGTTGGAGTTGGTGAAGATTTGTTTTAGGAACTGATCTCCTTTTTTGAATGTGGTAACGCTGTAATTTGATTGCGAATTTGATTGAGCCGGGCTTATATAGTTGACTGCAATAAACAAGACCACCAGTATATGTTTCATTTTACTTGGCTATAAGGTTGTTACTATTTTTACATGCAATGGCCATATCATTTATACGAAACCAGTATAAAAATATTTCGAATAAATAACAGTCAAAAAGTTTGCTTCCCGGCTAAATTCTGTCTAACCAGTGTATAATTCCAGTTTAAGCTCTATTGGCTAAAGCTGAGGTGGCGCAGGTGAATTTGGTGCACTTGGCCATGATAAAGTTTTTGCTGTCACCATGGAATTATTTGGTACTTGTGGTGCTTTACAAGGACATCCATTATAATGCAATGCTATATATCGTACGATCCCCCTGTTATTTTTAAGAAGTTTAGCAAAATAGGGATGCTCCTTTTCAAAACGAGGATGGTTATTGATATTTTTAATAAAATGGGGATGCTGTTTAACAAAATGTGTAAAATGTGGATGCTGTTTAATGAAGTGCAGCACCGGCGGTGGTACATGGTAGTTTGAACAATTGCGTTTGAGGTCCTGGCCATTTGCCACTTTTACGCTTAATGTTGCCGTAATTGCCAACATAATGATGATTAGCTTTTTCATGAGTTTTAATTTTTTCTGTTTAAAGAAAGAGGATAGCCAACAAAGAATACCGCACTGGGTTTATCAGAAGTATATCTGGTTAAGTCTGTAGCTCCGATACCAAATGATAACGATATTTTTTTAAAAGGTCTTAGTCCCAAAGACATTGCTAAATTCATTCCCGTCCATTCTGCATTTAAGTTTACACGTCGAAATAATTCATAAGAAATGCCGCCAAAAACTGCGGTTCCATACTTACCCTTGCCTGCTTCAACATCTTTTGGACTTTTTAAAACAAAACGACCATTTCCTATTCCAATTGTATAAGTAAGTTTTGAACATCCGGGCGTTTTGGAGGGCATTGTTTGAATTGAATGACTGAATGCAATGTAAAAAGTAGGAATAGGCGCATCCGACTTTTTGTTTGTAAATAATTGCAACCCGCCGATAGAAATGCTGCTTCCTTTGAAAATTTTCCTGCTTAAAATAAAATTGCCCGAGTAAGACTGAAACTCACTTACATTTTCAATATTCAAACTTGCAGCAAAATTTACTGCCTTTACAGGGTTACCTACGCAAAACCCGGCTGATGCTATGAGATCTCCTTCGTTGGTGTGATATACCTCAGGATAGGACGCTCCGATAAAGCCAAATAAATAGGTTCCATAGCCTCCCCATCCTGACGGGATGGTAACACCCTGGGGAGCATCATTTGGAAAAAGTTCCCAATTTTCAAGTGTAATTGAAAGAGAATCTATTTTTTTCATTAACTCAGCCTCGAATGTATTTTGACAATAAAGTGGTGATGAATAAAACCAGCCAAACACAACGATTGAAAAAATACCTGTTTTGACAGGGAACCTGCTCTTCATAACATTACTTCAAATATTTTTCAATAAATGCCATTGATCTTGCAACAGTGCTCATACATTATTCTTCAAAAAAAATAGTTATGGCTATGCAGTTCCTTTTATAAGTATCTTTTAATTCAATAATGCCATTTGATTATCAAAAAACAAATCTAAAATCTTTCACCGCCATTTTTTGGCGGTGAAAGATTTAATTCTGAAACGCATAAACCTCCTAACAACAAGTAATAACGTTGATTGAATTATAATTAATAAGCCTGGATCAAAAAAAGTGTTTCTTAAGGGTTGAGGGCCATGAATAAAATACAATACTCATCGCTGTTTACTCAAACGCAACTGCCTTAGGTAATAAATTTCCTACTTTCTCAATGTTTAACTTATCGACTTGCGCTATTAATGAGTATCCGAGAGAAGGCAGCAGTACTTTTACTGTTCTATTCATTATTTCAATTACTTTTCCTTCCCGTAACATTAAAGGTCCACTTACAATTTTTACAATGTCGTTGGTATTTACTTCTATTTTTTCCAAACGAACATTTATATGATCATTCAGAAACTTCTTAATTGTTTCCATTTCTTCATTACGAATAATAGCTGGCTTTTTTAGCCAGTAAACAAAATTGATAACGCCTTCAGTTTGTCTTACCGCCAATTGTTCTTCACTGGAAATACGAACAAACACATAAGATGTAAACAGAGGTTCTAAGACAATTTTTTTGCGATCGCTCCATTGGTGCAACACCCTGTTTAACGGGCAATAATTTTCAATTTTTTTTCGCGTCAAAGATTCTGCAACTTTTTTTTCCCATCGAGGCCTTGTATATACGGCATACCACCTGGAGACATTTTGCAGCATAATATATATTTATAAATTAAGGTACCACTGTCTGCTCAGCTTAATTACTTAATAAGCTGCTAACTGGTAAATAGAAAAAGCTTCGCTAATCCAGTTACAAAATCTAGCTGGCTTATACTAATTTTCCAAAAAGAATAAATGAATTTTTGTTTAAGCAGTTTTTAGTAATGCCCTTTATTTTGGTTTTAGTTTTTACAAATTATATCTCTTCAAATCAGGGTACACGATTGGGCAAACTCTACTGTACTTTAAATTTTTGATGGAACAAATCTAAAATCCTTCACCGCCAAAAAGTGGCGGCGAGAATTTTATTTTTTTGAAATATATTCTAATTAAAATAAAGCAATACAAAGAATTTAATGTCTCTAATAAAGGGATATACAAATACATCATGACCGCTGGGATTATTACGCAACGAACTGCTCTTTTTATGCTTCTCAGAGCTGCAATTGTAAAGGCCCTGAGCAAAGTTTTGTTCTTTTGAGACCTAAATGTTTTGATCAAAATAAGCATTGAGATCTAATTTTCTTCCCCGGAATTCTCTACTTCATAACTACCCCTAAGTCGGTTAAATACAATTCGGCAGCCTTGCTCGCGCAGCTGCTGCATCATTCGTTGAACGGTTCGTGTAGAAACATTTAGCTTTTTGGCTAATTCCAGTGGGGTGCCTGCGCGTTTATGGGTCGCGAGGTATTTAAGAGTTTCCAGCTTTTTCGTGTATTCAATAAATTTCATAATGCGTAAAATGGGAGGACGTTATAAGGTGAGTAAATAACTGAACCTGAAAATTAGTTCTGTGCCTCTCCTAATGACATAGATTTCAACACAGCAATCTTATCATTTCGGATGAGGCATTTTTTGAACTGAAAACGATGCTTAATGCGGTTGCACA
>DATBFI010000062.1:0-9676 GCA_036558585.1 Chitinophagaceae bacterium | reverse complement strand
CAGGGATTTTATTGGCCGGCACATCGAGCGGTGGTAAAACAACACTCACTGCACTTTTTCTGGAAAGTCTTGTTGCTAAAAAATATCAATTCTGTTTGATTGATCCTGAAGGTGATTATATTGAATTGCCGCACAGCGTTGTGGTAGGAGATGCAGAGCATTTACCGGTTATTGAAGAGATCATAAAATTGCTGGAAAACCCTGCTCAAAATGTAGTAGTTAATACGCTTTCAATTCCCTTGCAAAACAGACCGGAATTCTATAATTCTCTTTTGGCTGCAGTGCTCGAATTACGCAAAAGTCTCGGCCATCCGCACTGGTTAATATTTGATGAAGCTCATCATCTTATTCCTGCAGAAGTTGAAAATTCTTTTTTTAATATTCCTCAGGACTTCAACAATTTTATGCTTATCTCTACAAAGCCTGAATTGATGAACCAGTCAATATTATCAAATGCAGATCTTATTATTGCAATAGGTGATGAGCCTGATACTATTCTTACGAAGTACGCTGAACTTAAGAAAATTTCAATGCCCGATCTATTAATTAAACCACTTAGTATAGGTGAGGCGTGGGTATGGGACAGCAATAACAGTGCACCTTTTCCTATCCGTTGCGACAGGCCGGAACACTTACTGCAGAGGCACAAGAAAAAATACGCGACCGGGGATATGAAAGACAGGAGTTTTTATTTTAAGGGTCCTGGTGGAAAGTTGAATTTAAAAGCCAATAATCTTATGATGTTTATACAAATGGCTGAAGGTATTGATGACGATACATGGATATATCATCTTCAAAAAAAAGAATATTCTAACTGGTTTCGAAATGCAGTGCATGACGATGAATTAGCCGATCTGACCAGGCAGGTTGAAGAGCGCACAACAGCAGATCCTCACACTTCTAAAGAAGCCATTCTTCAACTGATAAAAGAAAGATATACTGCGCCTGCATAAAGCCATGAGCCCTTTATGAGATTACCAAAAGATTTATTAAAATCAGTAATTTTAAAAAAATAAATTGAAATGAGTGTAAATGAAATAAGAGAAGAAATAATTCGCTCAGTAAAGAAAATGCCTGAAAATGAGTTGAAATTCTTTCATGAAATATTTCAAATCTTTATTGAAAAAGAAGACGAGAGCGGTATGCCTGCATGGAAGGAGTTGCCTAAACAGCTAAAAAAAAGAATTAATAAAAGTTTGCAGCAAATGGAACGTGGCGAAGGCAGAGATGCATTTGAAATAATTGCAGAATTAAAAAACAAATATGGCGTTAAGTAGAAATTCTATCCAAACACTTTCACCGAACCAGGAATTTTGGCTACTCAAAGCAGAAAGAAATTGAAATAAAATATTTCTTATCCTAACACTTCCTGCAACACATTCAAACTCCTTAATTCTCCGAAACCTTCGATATGCAATGAAAGATATTCTTTGTATGCCTCCAGCAGCTGACGACGAATATTGCGGTTGAGATGAAATTTTTCAAGGTCATTATAAAAATTTATCGAGTTGAGGCGTGAAGTGGTCTCCGCCAGTTCACCTGTCCTGTAAAAGAAGTGAGCCGGGATATCTGTTACATAGCATCCCTCACGCAGGTCAAGTATAGGTGTGCGATTGCTAAACTCACCCTGCAGTTGAAAACCGAGTTCACCCGAAAGATGCAATGTAAAATAAAGGGGCAGGTTCGCTGTAAGGGTCTCGTTGCCCTTGTCCAGCTGTTTTAAAGAATCTTCTATCAAATAAAATAATTCAGGATTTGCTTCGGGTTGTTTTAAACTGTGCTGCAGCAATTCAATAATATACATAGCTGCGGCATTCTTTACCACGTTAAATAAAACGTGTTCGTACAAATAACTCCATTGATAGTCCTTAACGAACTGAAGATTCTTTAATTCATTATGATACACTTCCATTTGAAGCATGGCAGCAGGTTGAAAATAATTAGCTTTCGTTGTACCATGTTTGGATGATTGTCTTACTCCTTTTACAATATAACCCTGAACACCAAAAAGCTCTGTGTACACAGTTGTGATAACACTTGTTTCACCATATTTTACTGTGCGTAATACAATTCCCTTTGTTTTGAATGTTGTGCTCATTGCCGGTACAAATGTAATAGTTGATAAAGAACAGAGTAAAGTGTGCGCAGCACAATGGCCTTTTAAAAAATTTCGGCCGGGGCCGGCAGACCGCGTGCTGGTCTTGAATTTACAGAAGTGATATAGAAATCGGTAAAGGACGAAAATGCTGTTGTGCTGCTCCGAACGTGCAACATTTTTAAAATTGAGTGGAAAGAAAAGTGATGAGGATAATTATTGTGCAATCTCGTCATTCCAGGTTCAATGAATAATTGTAAATAAAATGGCGAGGCTTGATTATTTCCTGTAGATTAATTCAGTGAAAAACTATTTTCTGCGGACATTTCTAAAACAACATCCCTTCTTTCATAGATCTCATGGATGCATTTACCTAATAGTTGAACTAAGGCCTCGTCATCAATGTCATAGGAAATCCATTTATGATCCACAAAATGAATAAAGCCCTTAAGGACATTGCCTACTACTATCTCAAAGGAATCCGGAATATCATCGCACGTTGTTGAAGAAGGTATTACTCCTATTCGGTATTCGGTATTATGGTAAAGAAAAACTATAGCAAAAGGTTCGTATGATTTCATTCTGTAAAAACAATAAAAACTATGCCCGAAATGTCTAAATAATTTTTTCAAAGACTATGATAACTGGCCGGGTAATAATTTTCTCCGGATGTGGACATATTACACAATATGAAACCGTGAAGTTGAGGTGGATTATTGATTAATTCTTATATCAGCATATGAGAAGGTAAGTCTTATTTTTTTGCTTCTTCTGCATCAAACCTGTTAACTGACTGTATGCCCTGCAATTGTTTCAGGCGATCTACAAGTTCGTCAAGCTCTTCTTTATCGTGCACAAATACTTTTATTGTGCCTTCGAACAACCCTTCACCCGACTCAATGGTTAAAGCAGCAATATTGATCTTCATTTCACCGCTTATAACATTGGTGATCTTGTTTATAACGCCAACATCATCCATTCCTACTATCTTAAGACCTGTAAGAAAAGAGATCTCCTTGTTTTTTGCCCATTTTGTTTTCACAATACGGTGGGCATAATTTGCCATCATTTGTGCGGCGTTGGGACAATTAGTGCGGTGTATGGTAAGTCCTTTGCCGGTGCTAACAAAACCAAATACGTCATCACCGGGAATAGGATTACAGCATTTGGCCAGAGTATACATGATCTTATCGCCGCTCTCTCCAAAAATAATAAGTTCAGAATCTTTTTTACTTACCGCTGTTTTGTGTTCAGCCTCCGGTTTTATTTCAACAGGTTTAACAGGTTTTGGAGCCTCAAGCTTGTCACCCAGCACATGAAATTCTTTTAACTCCTTCAGATCATTTTGTTTTATGGCAATGTTGTAAAAAAGATCTAACTGCGAAGGCACTTTATAAAAAGTGACCAGTTCGTCAATATTATGCTGATTAAAGGCTGCGCCTATTCCCTCTAACTTGCGTTGCAGTGCATATTTACCTTCATCAGCAATTTTTCGTTTTTCTTCTTTAAGGGCATCTTTTATTTTACTTTTTGCCTTGGCGGTAACAACAAAATTTAACCAGTCCTCGGTTGGCTTTTGTTTGTTACTTGTTATGATTTCCACCTGGTCACCGCTTCTTAGCTTATGGCTGATAGGCACAAGCTTATGATTTACTTTCGCACCAATACACTTGCTGCCAATAGCAGAGTGAATAGCAAAGGCAAAGTCCAAAGCGGTAGAACCAATTGGTAACATTTTTACATCACCTTTTGGCGTGTACACATATATTTCTTCGGCAAGAAAACTTGTTTTAAAATCCTGGAGAAAGTCTACGCTGTCTGTATCCTGGCTTCCTATCACCTCGCGTATTTGTCCAAACCATTTATCAAAGCGATCTTCATCTCCGCCACTGCTGGAAACAGGGCCACCTTCTTTGTACTTGTAGTGCGCAGCCAAACCTTTCTCGGCAATTTCATTCATTCGCCTGGTGCGTATCTGTACCTCCACCCAACGCCCCTGTGGTCCCATTACTGTTGTATGCAAAGCCTCATAACCATTGCTTTTGGGGTTGCTTAGCCAGTCGCGCAGCCTTTCAGGCGAGGGCGTGTATTCATCAGTAACCATTGAGTAGACCTTCCAGCAATCCTCTTTTTCCCGTTCAGGGGGAGAATTAAGGATAATGCGTATGGCAAACAGGTCGTACACTTCATCGAATGCCACGCCCTTTTTTACAATTTTGTTCCAGATGGAATGAATGCTTTTTGGCCGGCCATAAATTTCAAAATTGAAACCTGCAGCATCAAGCTTTTCTTTAAGAGGTCTTATAAATTCATTGATATACCTGGATCGTTCACGCTTTGTTTCAGAAAGCCTGCGGGCGATATCTTTATAGGCTTCGGGTTCAAGATATTTCATCGCAAGATCTTCCAGTTCGGTCTTAACATTATACAAGCCCATACGATGGGCCAGGGGTGCATATACCCATACTGTTTCACTGGATATCTTTAATTGTTTATCCCGTTTCATATAATCCAGGGTACGCATATTGTGCAACCGGTCGGCCAGCTTGATGAGAATTACGCGGGGGTCATCGGTAAGCGTTAATAATATCTTCTTAAAATTATCTGCCTGCTGGCTACTGTTGGTATCCATTACCGAAGATATCTTGGTTAATCCATCTACAATTCTTGCTATTTCACTCCCAAATTCCCGCTCGATATCTTCGAGTGTAATATCAGTATCTTCAACTGTGTCATGCAGCAAAGAACAAATAGTGGACCTTATACCCAATCCAATTTCTTCCACGCAAATTCTTGCTACTGCCAATGGATGTAAAATATATGGTTCGCCGCTTTTACGCCGCATCGTTTTGTGCGCTTCGGCGGCCATTTCAAAAGCTGTACGCACCAATTCTTTGTCGCCCCTCTTTAATTTTGGACGCAGGCTTTTGAGCAGAGCGCGATATTGCCGTAAAATTTCCTTGCGCTCCTGTTCTTCATTAAGCGTGTACCTGGGTAAAATATTTTCGTAAACGATCGCTTGCTCCTGATCCATATTCACGAATTTACGCAAAAAGGAGGGATTTACTGCCGGTGTCAGCCGCTCTAAATACCGAATAAGTATAAGGTTTGTTAAGAATCCATCAGGTATGCTAAGCAGTAATTCTTCAGATTCTATTGGTTGAAAAACTTTATGCAGCAAAAGGCAGAAACAGCTCGATGGCAATTATTTTTTCCTGAAAGAATAGAACATTATAATTACTTCACTTCCTGCATCTCAACCAACCGCTTGTAAATTCCGTTTTTTGAAATCAATTCATCATGCGTACCCCGTTCTGCTATTTCGCCTTTTTGCAATACAATGATCTCATCGGCATGGCGAACAGTGCTTAACCGGTGTGCAATTACTATCGAAGTTCTGTCCTGCATCAAGTGGTTGATGGCATCCTGTACCAGCCGCTCGCTCTCTGTGTCAAGGGAGGAGGTTGCTTCATCAAGGATCAATATGGGCGGATTTTTGAGCACAGCCCTTGCAATAGTAAGGCGCTGCCTTTCCCCACCGCTCAGTTTGCTGCCCCTGTCGCCAATATTGCTTTTATAGCCAAGTTCTTTGTTAAAAATAAAATTGTGTGCATTGGCAATTTTTGCCGCGTCGATTATTTCTTTCTCACATGCATTTGGCTTTCCCAATGCAATGTTATTATCGATAGAATCATTAAATAAAATGGGTTCCTGTGTTACAATTCCCATCATATTACGTAAACTTTTAAGCGAGTAATCTTTTATGTTCACGCCATCGATCAATAATTCACCAGAACTAACATCATGAAAACGGGGCACAAGATCGACAAGTGTAGATTTTCCCGCACCGCTTGAGCCAACCAATGCTATCGTTTTTCCTTTTTCAATTTTAAGATTGATATTTTTCAATATCACAAACTCATTATAAGCGAAACACACATTTTTAAATTCTATGGAATGGTCGAAAGAATTTAATTTCTTTCCGTTTGGATTATCATCAACAGTTATTGGTGCTTTCAATACTTCTTCAATTCTTTGAATAGCGGCTGTGCCTTTTTGCATGTTGGAGAAAGAAGTAGATAAAGTCTTTGCAGGATTGATGATGTTATAAAATAAAGCGAGATAACCGATAAATGCAGAGCCTTCCAAGGGGATGCTTCCCTTTAAAATGCCGCTGCCTCCATACCACAAAATAGCGGCAAACACTACCACTCCAAGAAATTCAGACATAGGTGATGCAAGGTCTCTCCTGTAACCAATTTTGTTCTTTGCTGTGAGCAATGCTTTATTGACATCAAAAAATTTATTACGTAAAACAGATTCGACATTGAATGCTTTTATGACACGCAATCCGCCCAGGGTTTCATCAAGAATAGAGACTGATTCCCCGTATTTGATAGCTGCATCCGCAGATTGTTTTTTTAATGAACGGGTTATGCGACCAATGATAAAGCCAATGATCGGCAAGAACACCAACAGGAATAAAGTTAATTGCGGACTTAAATAAAACAGGAACGCAAAGTTTACCAGGATAGTTAATGGATCACGGATCCATCCCTCCAGCGTTCCCACCACAGAAGTTTCTACTTCTGCGATGTCAATGGTAATCCGGCTTATCAGATCACCTTTTCGTTTGGCTGTAAAATAGCCGATAGGCAACTGTAATATTTTATTGTACAAGTCTGCTCTCAGTTCATTTACTATATTATTTTTCATCGGGTTTAAAATATAGTAAGAGAGGTATAAAAAAATATTTTTGAAAAATATAGAAACAACGATCAGGATACAGATCCATAAAAGTGTTTCCAGTTTACCACTCCCTGTTATTGAACGAACAAGAAAATCTCTTATGAAATTTATAACCGGGTTGCTTGAACCTTGTAACAATGTTGTTGAACCGTCCTTACCTGCATTAAAGATCAATTCAAGAAAAGGCATCAGCATTCCAACAGAAACAATAGAGAAAACAACAGAAAGAATGGTAAAAAGAAAGTAGAGAAAAATCTGTAATTTATAGTTACCTAAATAGGCAAAGATTCTTGCGTATTTCTTCATCGTGTTATAAAATATTAACGTGGACTAATCAACAAAATCTGTCCGCCTAAGCCTAATCATACTAATTTTACAGGCCGTAAAGGTACAATTATGCAAGAAGGAAAACGTCAGCGCCAGGTAGCAGGTGTAATACAGGAAGAAATGAATAATATTTTCAGGAAGATCGGATTGAATATGATTAATGGAGGTATGGTATCTATATCAAATGTAAAAGTCACACCAGACCTGCTGGAGGCGAGAATATATCTTAGCTTTTTTAAAATTGATGATGTAAAAGCTGCGATGAAAAAAATAGAAGAGAGATCATGGGAAATAAAAAAAGAGCTTGCTGAAAGAGTGAAACATCAGTTACGCCGCATACCTGTTATACATTATTATCTTGATGACACACTCGATCATGTTTTTAAAATGGAAGAATTGTTTAAGCAGTTAAATGAAGAGAAGAAAAAAGATGCTGATAAATAGCAAATGCCTTTTATGGCACTAAAAGGCTGCATTCGTAAGATGTAAATTTATTTTTCATCTTCTGTTGCCGGTGGTTCCACCATACCTGATGTATCAATACCCGCCATTCCTTTATTCTGCAGTTTTTTACTCTCTTGTTCTATTTGCTTCGAAGCAGAAACAAAAAATTTTATTAATGCAGCGAGGCTGTTTTCGCTATTGTTCATGGTAGTTAATTCAAAATCGCTCGCTACATATTTTCCATTAAAATTTTCACGGGTAGCAATCACATTATTAAATGTTGCTTTGGCAGCTTGCATACTTTTACTGCTCGTATCCGTTGAAAATGATTCCAAAATTTTATTGATATCGAAATACAATGCAAAAGTTTTGCCCTTTGATTTATTGGCTACATCTGTCGGAATTGCGGCATTGCCTTTCCCGGAGAGGTACTGCTGCATTAAATCATTGCCGGTAGCTATGATGAGATTCTTGCCATTCATGTTATATGCAAATTCATCTCCCATTGCTTTTGGCACATATTGACCATTTTGCATTTCCATTAATCCCTGGTCTGCAAGTTTGGAAACTATTTTATCATAAGCGCCTTTATCGCCAATGGTTGCGTTAAACAACAGTTTTGCTGTGGGCCGCCTGCCACCATTTTCTTTTTCTTTTGTACCCAAATCAGAAAATACAATTGCAAAATCACCTTTAAAGGCTTTAGTTATATCATCAAGAGTAAGCCCCTGTCTTTGCAGGTATTGGTTAACCGTACTTTCTAATCCACCGAACCTGATAATCTCAGTAATTATCTGAGGATTAAAATTAAATACTATATACCCTGAAGCGGGGAAGGGGTACCTCGTTACCATATTCATATCAGCGGCGGAGCTCTTGTATTTATTCAGTATATCCGCAAGGTCTTTGCTACAATATGATTTAAAATGGGCCGTAACCTTTCCATTTTCAAAATTAACCGTTCCTGCTCCGTAAGAATTTTTAAACAGGTCTGCAATTTTTGTCATACCAAGCATTGGGACCGAATTAAACATACTGGCTGAATTGCTCCAGAACAACATGTCTGCCTTTTCATTCATTAAATCCTTGAATTCAGGAATTGAAGCAACGGATTCTTCTTTCAGGTTGAAAAGTGGTGCAAGTGCTTGTTGCGGGGAATTCTTGCTGGAAGAGGTGCCTGAGGAATCAGGGTACTTTCGTTTTTCCTCGGTACCTGAAAGTATCGCTATATCATCATTCCAGCCTACAAATAAATTATCATTGCTGAAAGCAACATACGAAAAATTGCTCTCTTTTTTTATCTCACTAACACCCTCCTGTTTTTTTATATAAGCTTCGAACGAAGTTATATTTTTTAAACTGGCCACTACGCCAACAGTAGTACTTTGGCCGCTCATGATAGAGCCGCCGGTTTTTATAAAAATGAAAATATTTTTTTCCGTATCAATACCGGAATGCACAAAATCATCAAATCTTTTTTTTGCTTTGGCAATAGAAGAATCAGGTTCGCGGGTAGATCTTAATATCGAGTCCCAGTTGATATTTGCTTTTGATGCTTTTTCAGAAAGACTTTTCCAGTTAAGATCAAAAACGAACCCGGCATCTTTTGGAATATACTTTATTTGGTCAGTTGGTTTTTTACAGGAAGTAGCAATAAAAAATATTACCAGGAAGAAGAAAGAATAATGAATGACATGCTTCATAAAAAAGAATTTATGGTATTATCATACGAATGTATGTTTTCGTTGTAAATAATTATACAAACAATTGGAAATAATAAGCAGGGTTTATCTGACCGGTTTAGCGATAGCCTGCTTCTTAAACAATTTGCCTGTTCAAAGCTGCTAATATGGTATTACAAAATACTTCCGGTTTAAAAGGCTTTGGTATGCTGCCGGTAAATCCTTTTTGCAAAAGCGAGGTCTGCATTTTTTTATCCAGTACATTGGCTGTAAACGCAAGAACCGGTATGGAAGGCAATTTTTCTTTTATTTTTTCAAGGGCTGTATAACCATCCATTTCAGGCATTTCAAGATCTAAAAGAATTACATTCGCATTGAC
>DATBFI010000061.1:0-7296 GCA_036558585.1 Chitinophagaceae bacterium | reverse complement strand
AACACAGGAAAATCCAAGTGTCCATATTCGCCGTAACAGGAAAACCGATAAAATCGAAGAAACAACTGAAGAAGCAGATAAAGATGAGTAAAAATTTTTTTGTCACACTTAACTGCTCTATTAGAACACCCAAAATCATTTTAATCTTTTGTTCTTTCCAACTTTTTACCATGAACCGGTGAAACTAACCCGAATCAATCCTGATATCTGTTCAGGACAAGAGAGGCATACGGTAATATGAAGCTATTGCACTTGCAACTTTTATCCTTTATTTTTATATATGCTTTACTTCAATTTTGCCGTATGAAAAAAATATTTTTACTCTTTATCCCGCTATGCTCATATACTTTCATCTTTTCACAAGGCGCCCAGGATTTACCTGCAGATTATTTATCCAAAGAATTTCATGCAGGTCGCAGAGAAGCGTTACGTGAATTAATGCCACCTAATTCAGTAGCGGTCATCTTTGCTTTTCCTGAAAGGATTTTTTCTGAAGATGTAAATTATAAATATCACCAAAACCCTGACTTGTATTACTTTTCAGGCTATAACGAACCAAATTCAGTGCTTTTTATTTTTAAAGAGCAGCAAACAACGGATAATAATAAAAAATACAACGAACTTTTTTTTATTCAGCAAAATGACCGGTTAAAGGAACTATGGACCGGCGAAAGAATGGGAATTAATAAAGTAAAATCTGATTTGGGTTTTGATATGGTTTTTAATGGTACAGATTTTAAAAATTTCTCCATTGATTTTTCAAAATTTGATAAGATACTTTTCGAAAACTTACCGTTGGCAGCAGATGATCCGCAGGATTCAGCAGATTTGCATGACCTTGTTGAATTATTCAAACAGAAAGCTGCTATTGATGAAACGATTAATGACTACGACCAGAATTTTTTAAGTTCCCTGATAGCCTATGGAAATATGCAAAACCTGCACTATTTCACTGATTACCTGCAAAAGCAAATTAACAAAGGTGTTGTTACAGTGAGCTATTCATTAGATAAGCAAATAACAGTGCAGAATATTCTTGACATCAGGGATTCTGCTGAATTGAATGCAATAAAAGAAAAAATAAATTCAGAAAGAATAAGTACGGGTTTATATAACAAATGTGTAAGTGCCCTGCGCCAGGTAAAAACCACGGAAGAGCTAACCCTGCTGAAAAAATCTGTGGAGATAAGCAGTGTTGCACATACAGAAGTAATGAAGGCAATTCAAACGGGGATGTCTGAATTCGCTCTTGAAGGAATTTTTGAATACATACATAAGAGCTACGGGGCCGAAGAAGAAGCATATCCTCCCATTGTTGGCGCAGGCAGTAGCGGTTGTCATTTACATTACGAGGAAAACACTAAGGTAAATATCCACAATGAAATGGTATTAATGGATGTTGCATCAGCATATCATGGTTATGCCGCAGACGTAACGCGTACTGTTCCTTCCACCGGAAAATTCACGACAGAACAAAAAATCATCTATGATCTTGTTTATAAAGCTCAGGAAGAAGTATTCAAACTTTGCAAAGAAGGAACATCTTTTGATTCAACGGAAGAAAAAGCAACAGAAGTTCTTGCGAACGGATTAATGCAACTCGGTATTATAAAATCAAAGGAAGAAGTGTATACTTATTATCCTCATGGCTGCTCACATTTTATCGGGCTTGATGTGCACGATAAAGGGATCTATGATAAAATGCTTGCAAACATGGCTATTACTATAGAGCCAGGAATCTACATTCCGGAGAATAGTGCATGTGATAAAAAATGGTGGAACATCGCAGTGAGGATTGAAGACGATATTCTTATTACAAAAAACGGTTACGAATTATTATCAAGGTATGCCCCACGTAAAAGTGAGGATGTAGAAAAAATGGTTGCACAAAAAAGTGTACTAAGTGATTTTAAGCTGCCAAAAATTTCTGACTAAAAAGTTTGTGGAGGAAAGACAAGCTATGAACCATACGAACAAAAAACTCCCGTTGGCATTATACCAACAGGAGTAAAAAGTGCTTGTCACCTGGTTATTATCCTCTTATATAATTTTGCACTTGCTGCATTTCACCATCATGAACTCTTATTGTTTTAAGATGGGTTTCATCCTGCATATACACCATGTATATTGGTTGATCATCTAACCGAATTTCCACTACGTTTAAAATAGTGTAATCGTAATACACGCTTTTTACCATGTTCCTTACTTCACGCGGTAATTTCTTCTCCCCATAATAAAGTATGGTGTGTTGCCGGGCGCCCCTGCCATTATAGTCAACTCTTGTTTGTACGGAGTCCTGTGTAAAGCTGGCAATATAACCACCATCTATTTTAGACCATTCTTCATTGGTTATGCCTTTGAATGACTTTTGAAAGTCTTTCACTGCACGGGGATGAATGCCGCTTAAAGCATTGTTGTTCTTTTGTTCACCTGTAATGTTATCTACAGCAGATATTGAAGAACCCACAGCAAAACCTGCTGACGAACTGCCCTGTACAGTTTGTGCATCAGCATGTTGAATTAACATAACTGCAGCCATAACAGTAGCTGCAAAAGTTTTTACGATGTTTTTCATTTTTTAATTTTTATGTGTTTAAAGAGATTATAATTTTTTTGGATTGTTTGTCGCAACAATTTTTTTGAAAAGACAAAATTGATGTTACCTAGAAAAATATTCTATACCCGAAAGAGATAAGTGATATCACTCAAAGTGTGGGCGTGCTGTGATATAGTAAGTGAACAATGAGAAGTGAGCAAAGAATACTCACGGGTTTTACGTTCACATTTTCACATTTTCAGTACAGGAGAAGTAAAAAACCTGGACTATCATTGAACAGCAAATAACTTTTTCATCTGATCTTATTAAAGAATAAATTCATCACCAAATACGGTTTTGAGATTGCAAAGGAAAGAAGAACTTGAACAGGCATTTTGCCACAATTACCCAATGGAGAAGATGGATTACCCAATGGTATGCAGATAATGCTATCAGTGTTTTTCGAATACACAAACAATATTTATTCTTCGGAAAATTAAAAAACCGTCCCAATCTTGAGACGGTCTCTTTCTTCTTCAACGAATTATTTTGTCAAAACCATCTTTTTTGTATCAACTAATTTCTCATTTATTATAAGAGAATATTGATAAGTTCCTGCTGTTAACAGTCCGGCTTCCAGCCTCACTTGTCCCTTTCCTTTTTCAGTGAGTGCCACAGTTTTAATGATCTTTCCATTTATGTCCGTAATATTCATAACTGCGCTCCTGGTTTTCTGCGGCAGGTAATAATTTATCACTGTGCTTTGATTAAATGGGTTGGGGGCATTTTGTTCAAGACTTGCATCTGTTAATGTAACAGGAGAAGAAATTTGTTTGCCGGGAGAAAGCGCTTGTTCAATATTGGCAAGACGGGATTTCAACTCATCGTTTTCTGCTTTTACAGCATCAATTGTTTTTTGCTGTTCCTGGATGGAAGCAATCAAAACCGGGATAAGTTGAATATAATTAACGCTCTCATATTTTTCTTCCTTTGCGAGCAGCTTCCTGTCTTTGTCATACCGAGCAGGCTGCACTGCCTCTTTCACTAATTCGGGAAATACCTGCTTTACTTCATCTGCAATTAACCCCATTTGTTTGCCTCTGGACAATCCCATTTTCGGGTAATCGGCTGTCTTAAACTCGTAAGTGGATGGTTTCAGTTGCATCAATTGCCCCAATGAAGTCGAACTCTTCAGTGGAGTTATGCCTGTTTTGAATTTCCTGTCTGAGATGTTATTGTAAGTAACGGCATACACATCTCCATCAAAGTAGCCGGCAGCAGTAAAGCCGCCGCTGACGCTGCAATTGTTTTCATCACCTGCAGCTCCATAAACTCCGTAGTTGTAAGTTGCTCCATGTCCATAACCCTCCACACCGTAAACAGTACCGCCATTGCAGGCTGTTCCTTGTGCTTCGCCATAGGCCCCACGGGTACTATTATTGGAGTTACCTAAAAAACCATACGCATCCACTCCATAATATCCACCAACTGCCTGAACACCATATCCATAATTGTCAGTAGCAATAGATTCCGCATAAACACCCACCCGGTCTTGTTCTTCACCAGTGTTTGGACTAAATACATTTATAGCCCTGTCATATTTTTTGTTGTTTAAAACATCTAAAGGATACTGGGGGTTAATACTTATCCCCTCCTTACCACATAAATAAAGATTTCGCCACCTTTTACTGTTCGAACCCAGATCTTTACTGCATGAACTGTTTGGTAAAAGATTCTGGTTTACTGAAGTGGGCGAAGTGAGGTTACTAAGAGACCTGTTTGCCTGCGATAACCCAGGTTGGGATGTTAGCAAAAGCAGCATATTCGCAGCTGCGAATAGTTTAAGTGTTCTCATAACACAGTGTTTAAATTAGATGAATTAATATGCCTACTCTTTTCAAGGTTTTTCGGCTTCCACCTGTATAATCCCGTATAATGAAAATCTAAAAAGTCTCTTGCAGCAGAATGTTCTTCATAGATCGTATTGGAATAATTGCAGTCAGCCTTTCTTTAAAGTAGATCCGCGATAGTTTATAAGAGACTTAAAAAAGAAAAGATCTGTGAATTCTAAACTGGTATAAAGCTATTAATTCTTAGTTAGAAAAGAAGAGATTCCAAATATTTTAATGTAAGCAAACCGAAACGGTCTTGAAAATGATTTTTTATGGTCAACCATGTTGCTGGCATAAGCCTGTGCGTCAGGCAGGCCTTTGGTTACCGAATGGTATGTCGGGTGTACACATTTCGGCATTCTGTTCTTTATGTGACAAATCTTTAAACATATTATCTTTTGTATTTCTCAAATACCTGAATTATTGTGTGAAGGATGCCCCATTTATATAGTGGTCCATGTGGTATAAGGTTTGCATATTTTTAAGTCTGAAATCGCTCAAAATAACATTTATGGAACTTTCTTTTGTTCACTGGGAAGATCTTCAGTTTCTTTTTATATCCTCTGACGAGGAGGATCTCGTTTTGGCAAATGAAATTCTCACAGAAAAAAAGTTCGATACCGATAAGCTGGAAGAACTAATGGAAAAATTGAATCTGACTTACAGAGGCTGGCATTTCTTTATGGAGAATTGCCGCATAAAAAGAGTAAGAGCGCAAAAATATGCTCAATGTAGTTTTAAGTAAATCACTCGTGTCCTCAACACGAGAAAAGAAATTCAAGCATAAGAATTACTTCCTTAATATTATAATGCCTCAACGTCCCTCTAAATCCATTTTTGATTTTGTTACGCCTGCGCCTCTTCAGGTGGCTCAGGAAATTTTATTTTTTGTATAAACGTTTTAAAACGAGGATCGCTTCTCATTTGTTTGGCAGCAGGCCACGTCCTGATGATCAGCAACAGTCCATCTCTTTGCTCATAGGCTTTTTCTAAAAATTCGAATGCTTTATCATAGTATGAAAGTAAGTATGCTGCACAACCTAAAAAGAAACCTGAAATATATTCTGTTTGTGATCTTTCAACTAACTCATCAAATATTTTTTGCGCTTCTTCTGTATTATTTGTCAGCGAATAAAGCCAGCACAGATCCGTTAGGGGCCACTGGTGACGTGAAGAAAGAGATGCTGCGGTTTTCAGGGCTTCAATGGCCTCCGGGTATTTCCCCAATATTGCTAAACTCAAACCTAAGTACCTGTACGATAAAAAAGAATTTGCATCCAAAAGCACTGCCATTTCGCTTGATTGCAGCGCATCTTCAAATCGACCTGCCTGCATATAAACAACAGTCATTAAGCAATATTGGACTGCAATCAATGGCTCAAGTTCCAGTGCTTTAATTCCTTCCCTGATCGCTTCCTGATGTTTATTTTCTACTGCTGATAAATAAAGACTATACCAGTAATGTGCAGGAGCATGATTAAAATTTATTTCTAAAGCCTTTTGAAAATGTTTTCTTGCTTCGGTCCAGTTCCAATCATAAAAACCACTTAAAAAAGCAAGCGTGGTATGCACTTCCGCAAGTGAATGATCTATTCGGACAGCCTTTGAGGCCGCATCTTTGGCCCGCGGATGGCACACATCCGGTGCCATCAATGAATAAAAACCCAGGAATGCATAAACATCTGCTATTCCTGTGTACGCAAGGGCAAATTGTGGATCCAGCTCGACCGCCTGTTGAAAATAAGGCAGGCACTTTTTAAGACCCAATCCTCTTTGCATCCAATAAAAACGCCCTTTTAAATAAAGTTGATAAGCCTCTTTATTTTGAGTAGGTATTTTGTTAATGAGTGATCTCTCTTTTTCAAGTAAGGTCACTTTTAGTTCTCCTGTAATCGCCACAGCGATCTCCTCCTGTATAGCAAAAACATCATCTATTGTGCGATCATATTTTTCTGACCAGAGATGAAAGCCATCCTCGGCATTGATCAATTGAGCTGTGATGCGAATACGATTTCCTTGTTTACGCACACTGCCTTCTAATACAGTGCTTACATGAAGCTTCTCTCCCACCTCACGCAAGTCGGCATTAATTCCTTTAAATTGAAATGAAGACATACGCCCGGCCACCTTCAGGTCGCGTATATGAACAAGAGAGTTAATAATTTCTTCTGCCATTCCATCACTGAAGTATTCCTGTTCAGGATCATTGCTCATATTTACAAATGGCAATACGGCAATACTTTTCCCGGAGATATGCTCATCATGCTTGTTATTTGCACCACTGTTTTTGAAAGCTTGCTGTGATTGAGAGTATTTATCACTGTTTTCGATCTTTCCAATCAGCGAGTTTGGCGTTGGCCTTATTAATTCTTCATGATCAAGCGCAAACACTTGTACACTCCGCTCTACATTTTTAAATTGATAAATTCCCACGGAATAGGTTCTGAATTCGGGATGGTTATGGATTTCGTCATTTATCTTATCTGAGATCAATATACTGCCGGCCACGCCAAGTGTTTCAATACGCGACGCAAGGTTAACTCCATCACCCCATACCTGGTCATCATTATAAATAACATCTCCCATATGTAACCCTATTCGCACAGGAACACGGGGCGATTGACAAAATGTTTGCTGTATGGCGAGGGCACATTGAACTGCTTCAACGGCACTTTGAAAAATGCTGAGAGAGCCATCGCCGTAGTATTGGATAATCCGGCCTTTAAAATGTTTATGCTCTTTTTCCAGAATTTCACGGTGACGATTTCTTAGTGAAATTGCTTTCTCTTCATCCTGCTGCATAATCGCCGTATAACCCTCAATGTCGGTGAACATGATTGCTGAAAGTTGACGGATTTGAGGCATGCA